>NZ_BMOD01000021.1 GCF_014646895.1 Deinococcus roseus | reverse complement strand
TCGGGCGTTGAAGGCGCGAGGGAAACCCTCCAAGGTGGCGTTGTGTGCTCTGACCAGGAAGATTTTGCAGGTGGCTTTTGCGCTGGTGAAGCAAGGCAAGCCTTTTGATCCAGCTTACGGCTTGCCTTGACTTCCCTCCGCAACTACAGTATCTCGGCTGCATCCCTACCCCACCAGTTGCCGGTACCGTTCCAGCCTCTGGCGCAAATCCGCATCGAAAGGTGCACGGGCACCGTAACGGGAAATCACCCAGCCTGCAGCTTGCACTGCACACTGTGCGGCCAGTCTGAGGTCTCCGGTGCGCAGGTACACGCCCAGAAAAGCCCCTCCGAAACTGTCCCCTGCTCCGGTGGCATCCACCACAACATCATGGGAAGCACTGACCTGGATGCGTTCTCCCTGGGGGGTGTCAATCAAAACCCCTTCGCGGTCCAGTTTCAGCACCACCAGGGCATTGGGGAATTCGTGTCGGAACCACTTCAGCATGGCCTGGGGGTCGCGTTTGCCGCTCAGGGCGTGGGCTTCATCCCGGTTGGGCAGCAAGATGTCAAATTCGATGTCGTGCATCAGGTCAATGAAGTCGTTGCGCCCCATCTGCGAGATCATCTGGAAACTGCCCGGATCCAGCGAGATGGTCATGCCTGCCCGCTCACAGAGGGCCGCCGCACGCAAAGCTGCTGCACGGGGCGGGTCGGTGAACAGACTCCAGGCGGTCAGGTGCAAATGCCGACCACTGGTGAGGGCAGACACCGGCAATTCTGAAGGGTACAGGTAGAAATCCGCCCCCTGACCGGAAAGCATGGAACGCTGTCCATTCTGGTCGATCAGGGCCAGAATCACCCCGGTGGGCTGGGTGTCGCACCAGATCAGTTCGGTTTTGACCCCCTCTGCAGCGAGTTCCTGTTCAGCCATCTCGCCAAAACGGTCCTTGCCCACTTTGCCCACAAAAGTGGTCGGGCAACCCACCCGCGCAGCCCAGGCCGCCACATTGGCAGCACTGCCACCCCCCATCAGTTTCATCACCCCGGTGGTGTCTCCTCCTGGAAGCAACATCGAATCGGGTTTGGCCAGCACATCCCAGTTCAGGTCCCCGAGTGCAATCAACACATTTTTTGCAGGGTCAGTCACAAATTCAGTCATGGTCTGAAATTTACGCTACACCCGCAGGTGTTGCTGTGTCCATTGTTCCTCCACCGCAGCCTCCGGCTGGTCCTCCCCCACTGGTGGGGGAGGAAAGCGAGCGTGCGAGCGAGGTGGGGGCAGGCTTAAGGGCTGACATCCCCGAACAGCAGCATCTCTGCAATCTTGGTGGATCCCCACACCACATTGGGATCAAAGTGTGCGATGTTGAGGTGTCCGATTTTGCGTCCTGCACGGTTGGCCTTGCCATACAGGTGCAGGTGCGCTCCCTGAATGCCGGTCAGGGCGTCCCATTCGGGTTCGATTTTCTCCCAGCCCAGGATGTTCACCATGCTGCAGGCCATGTAAGGCTCAAAATCCCACTGCGGCAAATCTGCCACTGCGCGGATCTGGGCTTCAAACTGGCTGATGCCCCCACCATTCATGGTCAGGTGGCCCGAGTTGTGCACACGGGGTGCAATTTCATTGACCAGCACAGTGTCATCTGGCAGCACAAAAAGTTCCAGGGTGAGCAAACCCACCAGATTCAGGTGCTCTGCCAGTTTCACAGCAAATTCACGGGCAGTGCCCACCACCTGTTCACTGACCCGGGCAGGAAAAATACTGCGCTTCAGGATGCCCTGGTGGTGCACGTTCTCCACAAT
The DNA here is from genome assembly GCF_014646895.1 of Deinococcus roseus. NCBI lineage: Bacteria > Thermotogati > Deinococcota > Deinococci > Deinococcales > Deinococcaceae > Deinococcus > Deinococcus roseus. Next base: position 84,709 of record NZ_BMOD01000021.1, on the reverse strand, counting down.
GCCAGAAAGGCTGGCGTAACCGCTGGGTGCCCTGGCAATCTGCACGCTGATCTCACGCACAAAAGGCACAAAGCTTTCGAGCACAGAATCCACACCAAATTTCTGGAAAGCTTCCAGGGCCTCCTGATCGCTGAACACCCGGGCCTGGCCTTTGCCGTCGTAGCCCAGTTCTGCGGTTTTCAGGATGGCTTTGCCACCCAGCTCTGCCAGAGCACCTTCAAGGTCTGCCTCTGTGCGAATCACCCGGTAAGGGGCCACCTGCAGTCCTGCGTCCTGCAAAGTCTGTTTTTCCAGAATGCGGTTTCTGGACACCTGGAACGCCTGCGCCTGAGGGTACACCGGAACCCTGGATTCCAGAAAATTCAGGGCGTCGTCTGGCACGTTCTCAAACTCCAGGGTCACCACATCGGAAAGCTCAGCCAGTTTTGCCAGGGCCGCTTCATCGGTGTAAGGGGCCTGAATGTGCTGGGAAACCTCTGCAGCAGGAGCATGGGGGTCAGGCTCCAGAAACACCGTTTTGTACCCCATGCTGGTCGCAGCCATGGCCAGCATGCGGGCCAGCTGACCTCCTCCCAGAAACCCAATGGTCGAACCAGGCTTGAGGGGATTCATGGGGTGTTTTCCCCTGTGGGTGCTTCTGGATGCCCCTCAAAATAGGGATTGTCCAGCACCGTCTGGGTCAGGTTGCTGCGGTAACTGTCCAGGGTTTCCCGGATCTCTGGGAACTCACTGGAAAGCAGGCTTGCCGCAAAAATGCCTGCATTTGTGGCTCCGGCCTTGCCAATGGCAAAAGTGCCCACAGGAATGCCTCCAGGCATCTGCACAATGCTGTACAGGCTGTCCAGACCGCTCATGGTCTTGGACTGCACAGGAACCCCCAGCACAGGCAGGGTGGTGAACGAAGCCAGCATCCCCGGAAGGTGCGCCGCCCCTCCTGCCCCTGCAATGATGGCCCTCAGGCCACGGCCTCTGGCGCTTTCGGCATAACTGGAAAGCAGATGAGGTGTGCGGTGGGCACTGAGCACCCGCACTTCATAAGGAACCTTGAGTTCCTGCAACACATTCAAGGCATGCTCCATGGTTTCAAAATCAGACCGGCTGCCCATCACCACACCAATCAGGGGCTGAGAAGAAAGACTCATGGGAGACATCATAAGGCACCCTGATCTGGATGCGGCTTTTTGCATTAAACAAGCCGAGTGCCGAGTGCCGAGTGCCGAGTGCCGAGTGCCGAGTGCCGAGTGCCGAGTGCAACATAAATGCCGGAAGTCAAAATGTCAAAGCATTTGTAGGGATCTTTCGCCCGTTCTGTCTTTGTCTTCAACCATTTGCGAAACAATTCAACACCCTAAACCCAAGCTTTATGCCCTCGGCATCCCCCACATTGCTTACCATCTGCAACTCCACAAACCCGCTATACTGACAATGTATGCACAGCATGCCCTCTTTGGGGTCCGCGAAACAAGACTGGCGCAAATGGGCCAGGACCACCCGCAAAAGCACCCCCGACGTGTCCGAAGACGTCAGCCAGCACCTCGCACAATGGATTTACGATCAGGACATTCAGCATGTTCTGACCTACAAGGCTTTTGGCAGCGAAGTCAGCCTGGAACGCCTGCCCCGTCTGCTGCCAGAAGTGTCCTTCTATGTTCCCAAGGCCGAGGTGGAACCCGATCCTCACATGACCATCCACCGCTGGGACACGGCCATCCAGCGTCATCCGCTGGGCATGCTGCAGCCCCCCCACGGCACCCCCGAGGAAGACCCGCAAATCCTGCAACTGGTGCTCATTCCCGGTCTGGCCTTCGATCAGCAAGGGTACCGCCTGGGGTATGGCATGGGTCACTATGACCGCTTTCTGCTCTCGCTCTCCCGGGACTGCAAACTGATCGGGGTCACCAGCGATGCTCTGCTGGTCAGCAAACTCCCCCACGAGGAACACGATGTTCCTGTGCAGTGGATCGTCACAGAGTATGGGTTGACCGAGACGAACTCGGGGTTTTGAAGGTGGCAGAAAGCTGAAAGCAGAAGGCAGAAGGCAGAAGGCAAAAAGCTTTTCCAGGAGAATTCCAGTCAAGAACATGCAAGTTGTTTGTTTCTGCAGAGGTCATTTCTGCCTCTCTGGTCTCCACATTTTGATCTTTTCTTTATGTAAGTCCTGTACATGCTTTTTGACCCTCGGCCCTCGGCTCTCGGCTCTGTGCCCTCTGCCTTCCGCCTTTTGCCTTCTGCGCCCCTCCTGCAAGTGTTGACAAAATCCTGAGACTTCCGTATACTTCTCCATGCGTCTGAGGCTGGTCGCCAAGATGAAGCTGTGATCCGTGTTCGGAGGGATGGCTGAGTGGTTTAAAGCGGCGGTCTTGAAAACCGTTGTAGGGCGACCTACCGGGGGTTCGAATCCCTCTCCCTCCGCCAACGACGTGCAGGTTTGTTCTTGGAGAGGTGGGTGAGTGGCTTAAACCATGCCCCTGCTAAGGGCACGTACTTCAAAAGGGTACCGAGGGTTCAAATCCCTCCCTCTCCGCCACTTTTAATGGCGAAGCAGCAAAAGCATCAAAAGGCATGTGGCTGTAGCTCAGTTGGATAGAGCGTCTGACTACGGATCAGAAGGTCGTGGGTTCGAATCCTCCCAGCCACGCCAGAAAAGAAACCCCGAGATTTCTCTCGGGGTTTTTACTTGTTTGATCTGGCTGCTCAGCTGGTGAGCATCAAAATCACCGGAACCAGCACCAGGCCCATCAGAATAGAGGTGGAGACAATGCTGGCGGCCAGTTCGGTGTCCAGTTTTTCCAGCACCGAGAAGGTGAGGGTGTTGGTGCCTGCAGGGGCGCTGGCGGTCAGGAGCAGCAGCACCCGATTGATCCCGGTCAGGCCCAGCACCTGCGCCAGCAGGAGGCCCAGACCAAAACCCACCAGCATCCTGAGCCCAATGGCCAGGAAGGTCACAGGCAGATTGCGAATCCTGGGACTGTAATACATGCCCAGGGCCAGCATCACCATCGGGAGGGTGGCGGTGCCCAGCATGGTCAGGGTGTTCATGATGGGATCTGGGGGGTGCAGGGAAAACAGGTTGATGACCAGCCCAATCACAATTCCAATGATGGGCGGTGAGGTGAGGATGCGGCCTGCCATGTTGCCACTGCGGGCATTCTCCCCCATTTTGCAGGCCAGGGCATACCCGAAGGTGAACACCACCAGGGCATTGCCGAGGTCCAGAAAGGAGATCCGCCCGGCTTCCTGAATGCCGTACACTGCCACAAAAAACGGCAGCACGAAGGTGACGTTCATGATGGATGAACCCAGCAGGAACGTTCCGAGAGTGGGCCTGGGGAGTTTGAGCAGTTTTCCCAGAGGCAGGGCCAGCAGGTAGATGCCAAAGAACATGGCAATGCCCAGGGGCGGCAGCAGCAGGATGTCATGCCCGATCTTCAACTGGCTCACCGAGGCAATGAACAAAGCCGGGGCGGTGACGTTGAAGACCACTTTCAGCAGGGCTTCGGCGTCCCGGATGCTCAGGATTCCCGTGCGCCGAATGATCACCCCGATCAGAAAGATCAGCAGCATGGGGAGGATGTTGAAGAAGGTGCTCATGGGGTGGTTCACCTTAACCCCTGTACTGCATCACAACAGCAAATCATCTCGACATCTGGCACATTTCAGAAGGGGGTTTCTGCGAGATTCTTCCCTGCTTTTGGGGCTTCGGTGGGCGCACAATGGAAGTGAGGAGGATTCACCATGACCCGCATTCTGGTTCCCACGGATTTTTCTGAAGGTGCCCACAAGGCCTTGCAACTGGCCCGGGAGCTGATGCCCGATGCCCAGATCAAACTTTTGCATGTTTTTGATCCCCAGGTGCGTTCTCTGCCCTATCAGGCCTCGCTGGGGGTGCAGGCCAACCATGAGGCCATCGAGCGCCACTTTCAGCATGAGGTGCTGTCCCAGTTTGAGGAGGCGCAGAGGGCCAACATCGAGTCCGAAGTGGTGATGGGGCACCCTGTGGATGCCATTGTGAAAGCCGCGCAGGAGTACGGAGCCCACTTCATTTTCATGGGCACCCATGCCCGCAAGGGCCTGAACCTGCTGTTTCTGGGCAGTGTGGCCCAGGGCGTGATGCAACGCACACCTGTTCCGGTGATGGTGGTGCCCAGCAAGAATTGACCCCTGGCAAGCAAACCCTTCAAAGCAAAAACCCCTGCTGACTGCACAGGGGTTTTTAGGGGGGGTTGTTCAATTGTGGTTATTCTTCTCCTGCTCCGCCTTCTCCAAAGAGCGCGGGATCGGTGACATCTGTCAGGTTGTCAGATCCTTTCTGATCGTCCTCAGGACTTGAATACTGTGTGTCATGGTTCCATTTGTCAGATTTGTTCTCAGGCTTATCGCTGGCGGCAATTTCATTTGATGTGCTCTGGTTTTCTTCGCTTGAAGCACCGGGGCTGGTGTTTACTGCCATAAATACCTCCTGGAATTGGAATCAAGCTCGAGCTTCTTGTAAAGACAAGCATAAATCTGGTCTATTTTTCAAAATGTCACAAATGGTAAACTCGATCTTCATGAAAAGCGTGAGTTTTATAAAACAGTTTGCACGTCACATCAGGCTTGGATTTTCGTCTTCTTTTAAATCACTGGTCACTTCGTTGTAAATGTAATTGGGTTTGATGACCTGATTCAGATGGGTGCCCTTGGAGGGGGCCTCCAGCAATTGTTGATAGGCTTCTTCATCCACATCGTAATAGCGGTACACACTGGCATTGTGCAGTTCAATTTCCAGCACACGGGTTCTGGCGTCGTAACCTGCACTCTTGATCACGCTTGAAGTGATGGGGGTTCGTGGCATGGTGTGCCTCCTGGGTTGATTCTACTGCTTTCAGCAGAAGTGAGTTTAACTCACTTCTGCTTGAGCAAAGCGAATGGAAAGGTCAGGACACGAAAGCGAGGTTTAAACAACATCTGCTCAGGTCAGTAATCCCAGGGCACACCAGAACTGTGAGCTTTGCAGCAGGCAAGTCAGCTTTCTGAAGCCCCTTCAGAAGCTTCTTCTCCCCCATCTGCCCCCTCACTGCTGGTAAAACGGGGCACTTTGCTGCGCAAATCTCCTCCGGTGAAAAGCATCAGGCTGTTCAGGCTCAGGATGTACAACAGCAGGGGAAACAGGGTGCTGATGCTGACCCCCATGTACAGGGTGCCCATGTGGGTGCGGTCCTGGCGTTGCAGGCTGCGCACGGCCTGCTGGATCACGTACTCATCCATGTCCCGGAAGGTGGAGAGGGCCAGCGAGAAACTGTTCCAGTGGTTGGCAAACAGAATCAGGGCCAGCACGCTCAGAACCGGGCTGCTGAGGGGGAAGATGATGCGCCAGAAGATCATCCATTCTCCTGCTCCATCCACCCGTGCAGCTTCCAGGGTCTCTCTGGGGATGCTGGACTTGAGGTACTGGCGCATCAGGAACACGCTGAACCCGCTGACCAGTGCAGGCACCCACAGGGAACGGGGCGCACCTCCCCAGCCCAGGGTGTTCATCAACAATGCGGTGGGAATGGCGTTCAGGGTGGGAGGGAACAGCATGCTGAACATCACCACCCCAAAAAGCACATTCTTGAATTTGAAGGTGTGGTGCGCGAAAGCATAGCCAGCCAGGTTGCTGATCAGCAGCGTCCCTGCTGTGGCCATTCCGGCCAGGTAAAGCGTGTTCCAGATGTTGCGCAGCAGGGGGATGCTGTCTTTGAGGTCCTGAAAGTTGAAAGCGGTGTTGCTGCCAATGCCAAACAGCGGGGGCACCTTGTAGAACTGCCCGTCGGTCTGGGTGGCCCAGAAGAAGGTCTGCAGGAAAGGTGCAACAGACAGCACGCAACCCACCAGCAGGAAAAAGCCCAGCAGGATTCTGGAAAAAGGTTTGAAGGGGTGGTCTTTGGCCTTGCCTTCCATCTGCCAGGACAGTTCAATGCTGCTGGATCCGCGCCCAAACAGCAGATATGCCACCCCGATGAACAGCATCATGCAGCCAAAGAGCATCAGGTTCATGGCAGATCCGCCCCCGAGGTCGCCATCGAAGGCACTGATGCGCTGGATGTAGGAACTGATGCTGGACCCCTGGCCATCAAAGAAACCCAGTTGCTGCAGGAAACTCATGCTGAGGGCAAAGAACACCATCGGTTTGATCAGGGGAAACACAATGTACCTGAGTTGCTGCAGCAGGGTGATGCCGTCCAGCCTGGAGGCTTCAAAGAGGCTTTTGGGGATGGTGCTCATGATCATCAGGTACAGCAGCACGTTCCAGCCAATGTATTGCCAGATGTCCGGGAGGATGTTCAGCAGGGTGAAGATGCCCTGGAAAATCCCACCCTGCAATTCATGCATGTAAGGGCCAATCAGGGGCAGATGGGACAGACCTTCTGCAGCCCGCACACTGAAATCAATCAGTTGCTGGTTGAAAGTGCGGTACAGAAAGAAGATCGCCAGGGGCGCGGTGATGTAGGGCAGAAAATAAATGGCACTGATGGCACTTCTCCAGCGCCTGAAGCCCACAGTCAAGATGAAAGCCAGAGGAATGGCGCACAGGTGCTGCAGCAAGGAGGTTTGCAGCGCTCCAACAAAAGAGCGTTGCAGGGCCATCTGGAAGCGGTCGTCCTGGATGTAATACTCGAAGTTGGCGACGCCCATGAACTTGAGGGGCTGGGTGCTGAACACCCCGGCCCAGTTGCTCAGGGAACTGAACACCGTAAACACAAAGGGAAACAGCCAGAACAGCAGAAAGCACAGGAAAAACGGCAGGACGAAGAGGTAGGGGATCCAGGTCAGGCGGGTGACCTCAGAAGAACGAACCTGGGCAGGACGGTCGGCTTTCAGCATGAAGGCACCTCAGAAGGGTACAGGTGTCAGGCCATCTGTAAGACACCTGTAAAGCATAGCGATATCGGTTTCAGATACCATTTTAAACCACTTCAAAGGGCCTTTTGTGGAGGTCTGGTGAAGATTGTTCTCTGAATTCACAAACCCATCTAAGCAAATCTGCAAGCATTAAAATTTTGACCTGTTTTTTCAGGTTTCAGCACTCCATAACCACATGCAGCACCTGCCGCATGATGGCCTCCCGGTCCAGGTTTCCCCTCCCTGATCCCGCCACCTGGAAAAAATCTACAGCCACCTGTGCCTGGGGATGCACCTGCATCACCTGCTGGACCACCGCCCGAAAATCAAAACGCTGGTCTTTCAAGAGCAAATCCGCAAACTTCAGGTAGACCTCACGGCGACCCAGAGGAAAGACCTCTTCCTCTTTCAAGTCCAGGTCTTTTGCAGGAATGGCCTCCAGATCAAACTGGAAGCTTTCCGGGCAGCAGAAATCCACCGAACGGGCAAATTTGATGGTCCATCCGGGCCAGGCAGCCCGCAACATGTCCAGGTAGCAGCGGGTCAGCCAGGGAACATCAGCAAAGGTGTCCCAATGGTAGGTTTTCCCCCTCAGGTCCACCAGGGGGTTTTCATCCACCGACCAGTAATCAAAAGCGAACACCAGAACTTTGCGGTCCCGGTCCAGCAGAAATGCTCCCTCACACCACAAACTGTCCCGCAGCATTTCAGCAGGAACGGCCTGCAGGCTTTGCAGGTGCTGCAAGGTGAGGGCTTCACCCCAGAATGTCAGGTTGGGAATCTGGATGCCGCTCCAGCGGTCGGTGAAAAAAGCAGGCTGTCCTGCATCGATCAGAATGAAATTGGCTCTGTGACCCATGAAACAACATCCTAGAGGGCAAAAAGTTGGACCGAATCGCAGAAAATCCTGAGCAGAAACTACTGGTGGGTCCTGCAAGAAAACCCCTGGACCTGCACCAGCAACCCCTCAGGCAAAACCCGAAAAATGCGATTGGCTTAGGCCAAAAAACGCTTCAGGCTTCGTTCTGGTCACATTAAAATGGAACACATTATGGCAAACATTGTGGTTTTGACTGGAGCAGGCATTTCTGCAGAATCCGGCCTCAAGACCTTCCGGGACCTCGGAGGGTTGTGGGAAACCCACCCTGTGGAAGACCTTGCCTCTCCCGGAGGATTCAAAAGAAATCCCCAGCTTGTTCTGGATTTTTACAACCTGCGCAGAAAACAGGCCGCTGCAGCGCAGCCCAACGCAGCCCATTTTGCTCTGGCCGCCCTGGAGCAAAAGCACAACGTGCAAATCATCACCCAGAATGTCGACGACCTGCATGAACGGGCCGGATCCAGCAAAGTGCTGCACCTGCATGGAGAGTTGAGCAAGGTGCGGTCCACCCAGAATCCAGCGTTGATTTACGACATTGGGCAAATTGATCCTGAAAACCTGGAAATCCATGTGGGCAGCACCTGCGAACTGGGGTCCCAACTCCGGCCCCACATCGTGTGGTTCGGAGAAATGGTGCCTGAAATTGAGCAGGCTGCAGAACTGTGCCGCAAGGCTGATTTTTTTCTGGTGGTCGGGACTTCCCTGCTGGTGGTCCCTGCAGCCACTTTGCTTTTCGAGGTGCCAGAACACGTTCGCAAATGCATCATTGACCCCAGCCTCCCGGAGTTCCCCAAAATTCCCAACCTGTACAGCATTGAGGAAAAAGCCACTGTGGGGGTGCCCCGTCTGGTGGAACAATTGCTGGGAGGCTGACATGACCGGACAGGCCCACGATCGGGTGCTTTTTCAGGGAAAAGACTTTCTGCTGGGTGCAGTGGCAGGCACAGGGCTGTTTGATTTGCAACAGATGGGCTTGCGGGCTTTTCCTGCCTCCACAGCCTGCTGGAGGGGGTTTCAGGTCACTTACGCCATTGAGGATGGTTTTCTGATGCTGGACTCCCTGGTGGCCACTTTCCCGGATCCTGCACCCCTGATTCTGGGACAGGCTCCGCATACACTGTCCAGCCCCCATCCCTGCGGTAGACTGCAATACCACCTGCACCAGCCCACTCCCTTCACCGGAAGGCTGCGCATTTTACATGACCTGATCCGCCCCCTGTATGTGCATGGCGGGTTTCAGGAAGACTGGAAGTTCAACGAGGTGCACCTGCTGCACATCGAGCATGGACGCATCCTCAGCAGCAGGGATTGCAGCCAGGACATGGCAAAAGTCAGGGAAATGCTGCGGGAAAAGAAACCCGGCGCTGTCCTGACCCCACAAGAACACAAAGTCCTGCAAGCGTATCAGGCCTTGCAGGACCTGCCCTGAAGCTCAATCTCTCAGCATCAATCCTTTAAAGGATAAAAATACAGGATCTGGTGACCGTGGGGTCCCATGCGGTTGCGTCCCTGGTCCTGGTAGCCCAGTTTTTCGTAGAGGCTCTGTGCCTTGTGGTTCCCGTTGTTGACCGCCAGAACCATTTCGGTGGCCTCCGGGAAATCCCTTCTGGCGGTTTCCAGGGCGCACTGCATGGCCTGCTTGCCGTACCCCTTGCCCTGTTCACGGTGGTCAATGGAGAAGGCCCGGAACAGCACACTGCTGTCGCTGTAAGCAAAGGATTTGATGGTGGGGCCAGCATGCAGCGTGAAAAAGCCGATGGGCTTTTCGTCCAGCAAGACGGCATAATGCCTGCGGTCAGGGTCCACCGAGAAGTCATCGAGGGTGTCTCTGGGGTGGGCGGTAAAACGCCTGTCGTCGTCGGTCAATTGGTAATGTCTGAACAGATCTGCATCTGCCCGGGTCACGGTTTTGACTTGCATGCCTCCAGTATGTCAGATCAGGGCAGGGATGAACCGGGGGCAAAGTCCCGATCTCCAGAATGAACACCTGGCATCAGGGGGCTTTTTTGAAAGGTTTGAGGACCACCAGCACCACTGCCCCGATGATCATGGCAACGGCCAGCCAGCCTTTGAAGGGCAGATGCTCTCCGGCCAGGAGGCCCCCAAGCAGCAGGGCAATCACCGGGTTCACGTAAGCAAAACTGGTGGCCACCGCAGGACGGGTGTTCTGGATCAGGTAAGCACTGGCCGTGTAGGCAATCATGCTGCCAAAGACCACCAGAAAACCCAGTGCGCCCCAGGTCTGCAGGGTGGGAACCCTGAGCAGGTGCTCATGGAGCAGAAAGCTGATGGCAAAATTCTGCACCCCTGCAAACAGCATCATGAAACTGTTGAGGGTGAAGGTTTCGGGGGTGTCTTTGCCTTTCAGCCAGATGCTGCCGTAAGCCCACACCACCGGGGCAATCAGCAGGCACAGCAGCCCAGCTGGGGTTGCAGCCATGGGCTTTTCCAGGTTCAGCAGCACGATGCCAGCAAAACCCAGAGCCAGTCCCAGCACATCATTGCGGGTGGGTTTCTGTTTGCGCCTCATGCCCCACAACGTGCTCCAGAAGGGAATGGTGGCCGCTGCAAGTGCGGTCATGCTGCTGGTGGCCCACTGCTGGGCGTAAACCAGCAGCATGTGTCCAATCACCACCAGAAAAATGCTGGCCAGGAAAGCATTGAAAAGCTGTTTTGCTGTGGGCAGGGGTTTCTTCTGGATCCAGGTGATGGCCAACATCAAAAGCCCTGCCAGGGTGAAACGAATGCCGCCTTGTAAGAATGGAGGGAAACTCTGCAGGGTCAGGTGCACCGCGTAATAGGTGCTGCCCCAGATCAGGTACACCGCCACAAGGGCCAGGGAAACGTGGTTTTGGGGCCGGGATTTGTGTCCCGCTTTGCCTGAGAGGATCATGCTGGCATTGTAGAAAGGAATGGCTCACACTTGAAGGGATTTTTTTGGGCAGAAAAGCAAAACAGCCAGGGATTTCAGTGCACAATGGAAACATGTCCGAAAATTCCCCTGCATTGGATGCCATTGACCTGAAAATCATTCGTGAGCTCTCCCGGAATGCCCGCATCACCTTCACGGAACTGGGCAAAAGGGTGGGCCTCTCGGTGGCCGCTGTGACCGAACGGGTGCGCCGTCTGGAGGCCAGTGAAATCATCACCGGTTATGGGGTCAGGGTGAACACCAAGAAGCTGGGTTTCGATCTGGAGGTGCTGATCCGCTTTCAGGGGCCAGGGGAACGCTGGTCTGCCCTCAACAAAATGCTGCAGGGCTACCCGGAAATTCTGGAATGCTGGAATGTCACCGGATCGGATTCCTACATCTTCCGCGTGATGCTGAAAAACACCGAGCACCTGCAGAAATTGCTGGGCAGCATCTCCATGCATGGCACCCTCAACACTTCACTGGTGCTGGAGAAATCGGTGGAGCACACCCCGGTGGATTACCTGATCCAGCAGCAAAAACAGTGAACCTGGACTTCAGCCCAGCAGGTAGTTGTTCTTGCCCTGCTGCTTGACCTGGTACATCAGGGTGTCCGCACGGTTCAGCAGGGTGTCCACGGTGTCCTGCTCCTGGGACCGGGCAATCCCCAGGCTGGCCCCAAAGGGAATGTCATTGCCACCAAAAGTAAACGGTTCGGCCAGGACCGCCATCACCCGTTCTGCAATGCTTCTGAGGGTCTGTTCCTGAATGTCACCCTGCAGGATCAAGGTGAATTCATCTCCGGCCAGACGGTACACCCGGTCCTGCTGGCGTACGGCGCGGGTCAGGCGCTGGGCCACCTCCCTGAGCAGGGCATCTCCAGCGTGATGACCAAAGGTGTCATTGACCGCCTTGAAGTGGTCCAGATCAATGAACGCCACTGCAATCCCACTTTCGGGCATGAAATGGCGCAGGTAGGTGTAAAACGCGTTGCGGTTGCCCACCAGCGTCAACTGGTCCTTGAAAGCCATGTCCTGCAGGTAAAGCTGGTGCTGGATGTGGTCGGTGACATCTTCAATCACCAGCAGGGTCTGGGCCTGATGCTGCCCGTGGGGCAGCATCTGACCGTCCAGCTCCACTTTTTCGATCTGGAACCAGCCAGTGCCCACCCATTTGCTGTACACATCCTCACGGCCTGACACCCGTTCGTCTTTCAGCAGACCGTCCCAGTGGAAGGTTTCTCCGGCTTTGAAACCGACCCCGGTGATGCGGCTGGCTGCGGGGTTCACTCCGGTGATTTCTCCCCGGTCGTCCAGCAGGATCAGGCCGCTGGGAGAGGCGTTCATGATGGCCTGCAGTTGAAGCATCACCTGGGCATATTCGCTGCGCAGGAGGCGTTGCTCGAGGTCCATCACGATTCTTCTGGCGGCCCTTTTGAGCATTTCGGTGTCCCAGTCTGTGAAGGTGCGGGGTTCATAGTCAATGCCGCAGATGGTCCCGATGCGGTGCCCATCCGGGGTGACCAGGGGCACCCCCACATATGCCCGAATGTGGGGATGTCCGGTCACCAGCGGGTTGTCCTTAAAACGTTCATCCTGCAGGGCGTCCTGCACCACCAGCGGATCATCCGAGAGGATGGTGTAAGCACAGAAAGCCACCTGACGGGAGGTTTCCCGGCTGTCAAAGTGAATGCAGGCCTTGAACCACTGTCTGCGGCGGTCAATGAAGCTGATCAGGACGGTGGGCAAATCCAGGGCAAAACTGATGTCCCCGGCGATCTGATCGAAAGCCGTTTCATCTGGGGTGTCCAGAATGCCGTAGCTGTAGAGTTTCTCCAGGCGTCGTTCTTCAATCAGTTGCGGTTCATTGACAGGCATGATGGTGACCTCTGCAGCATGAAGGTGGATTGCTCTGAGGCACCGTTCATGCCCGTGTGCTTTCTGGCGTTCATGCCCCCTGAAAAAACCGTTCAGAGGGGACCTTTTCATGTTATCCCAAACCCCTGTCAATAAAGGATCTCCCTGATCCAATCTGAAAACAGTCTTTCAGCGACCCAAAAAACACCGTTCTGGACACATGAATTTTTGGCTCCAGCGCGGGAGTATTTTTAGACTCAGTTCAGACAGGGCCAGGGCTGAACGTTTTGTCGGACTGTTCAGGGGTCGTTCAGGGGTGTTCATGCACACTGGGATCACATCCAGACCAGAGCGTGTGAGACACGCAAAGCAACTGGATCAGGGCAGTGGTTTTCAGGGCTTTCTCTCTCCTGGTGTGGACCGCAAAGCACCGCAGGCCTGAATCCTCTACAGGCAACTCCCGAACCCCTTCATCCGTAGAGACTTTGTAGAGATCACAAGTTCAGACTGTAAGGTACAGGCAGGCACGACACCTGAATCAAGACTCGGAGTTGGTTGCAATGTTGGAATTTTCAGAATTGAACAGCAGTTTCCGGTTTCTCCCCCCCATGGACTTTGATGGCTGCACCCCCTGGCTCACCCTGATGGGCTTCTGGAACACCGAAGAGGTTCGCCATGCCGAAGGCGTGGCCCGCTGGTCCGTGAAAATTGCGGGTGAACTGGGCTGGTCTGCCCTGCAGTGCGAAGAACTGCGTCAGGCTGCTTTGCTGCACGACATCGGCAAGATGGCCATTCCCCAGAGCATCGTGTTCAAACCCGGTCAATTGACCCCCGAAGAAACCCGCATGTTGCAGCAGCACACCCTGTTCGGCATGCAGGTGCTGGGATGCGTGCAAAACCCGGTGTTTGCCATGGCCGCCCAGGTCGCCATGACCCACCATGAACGCTTTGACGGGGCAGGTTACCCCCTGGGGGTTTCCGGCAAGAACATCCCGCTGGCCGGACGCATCGTGGCTGTGGCCGATGTGTTCGATGCCCTGACCCGCACCCGCGTCTACAAAGAAGCCTGGAGCGTCAAAGATGCCATCGCACTGATTGAAGCTGAATCTGGAAAACAATTTGACCCTGAAGTGGTGCAGGCTTTCCTGAAAGCCACCGCCAGCGAATCCCTGCTGGCCTGATTGAAGGGCCGAGGTCTGCCTGCCTCTGGTGCCCCCTGCCTCCGAGATGAAAACCGACCTGATGTTGCCAGGTCGGTTTTTGTGTTCTCTTTTGTGTTCTCTTTTGTGTTCTCTTTTGTGTTCTGTTGTGTCCAGACAAAATGCTGCCAGACTGCTTTCAGGACCTGCAGACCAGGGTTAAACCCCTCTGGGAAGCAGAGACAAAACGTAAACAAACAAACCCACGCCCAGCAGCACAAAGAAAATGTTGATCCCGGTTTTGTAAAGCTGGGTCTGGGGGCGGGTGTTTTCACTCAGCAAGAACACCAGCATGATCCCAATGAACACTTCTCCGCCCCAGGGAAAAGTGCTGGCCAGAAATTCATACACAGGATGCTCTGCCCGGTGGGCCATCAGGAAATTGCGCATGCCATCGATTTTGGAGTAGTACCACAAAAAAGCACCCATCCAGACCACACAGGCGATGGCCAGGGTCAGCATCCGAACAAGACTCTGATTCTCCGTCTGGGGTTCATTCTGAATTTCGCTTCTCATGCCTCAATTGTAGTACAAAAATCCTCCTGCGTTACAGGATTTGAACATTTGTGACGCTTGCAGCACATCAAAACGCCCAAGCCAAAAGACCCCCGAAATTTCGGGGGTCCTGAAGAAGTTGTGGGCTTCAAGCGCCAGCAGAGGGCTGATCGGCACTGGGCTGGGGAGGAATGATGGGAGGAGCGTCTTTGGGACGTTCCAGCAGCAGCAGATCCAGCACTTCAGACACGGTGGCCACGGGAATGATCTTGAGTTCCTTGCGGATGCTCTCGGGGATGTCCACGAGGTTGGGCTCGTTTTCTTTGGGCACAATCACCGTGCGAATTCCGGCCTGGTGGGCGGCCAGCAGTTTCTCTTTGACCCCGCCAATTCTCAGAACCTTGCCACGCAGGGAGATCTCTCCGGTCATGGAGACATCCATTCTGACGGGGCGTCCGGTGACGGCACTGGCAACTGCGGTGGCAATGGTGATGCCTGCGCTGGGGCCATCTTTGGGAGTGGCTCCATCCGGGAAGTGCAGGTGGATGTCCAGTTTCTTGTAGAACTCGGGGTCTGCACCGTACTTGGTGGCATGGGCCCGCAGGTAAGCAACAGCAGCCTGGGCGGATTCCTTCATCACATCGCCCAGAGAGCCAGTCAGGCTGACTTTGCCGGTTCCGGGGGTGGCGAGGGCTTCCACAATCAGCAGGGCACCTCCAACAGCAGTCCAGGCCATGCCCTGAGCGGCACCCACCTGGGGTTCGCGTTCCATCTCATCGCGGCGGAAACGGGGCACCCCGAGGTAATCGGGCACCTGAGGAGCGTCAATGACTTTCACGCCTTCCCAGGGGGTTTCCAGCAGTTCACGTGCGGCTTTGCGGGCCAGTTTGGAGATCTCGCGGTCCAGGTTGCGCACCCCGGCTTCGGCGGTGTACTCCTGGGAAATGCGGGTAAGGGCTCCATCGGTGACCTCGGCTTTGCCTTCCACACCGTGGGCTTTGAGCTGGCGGGGCAGGCGGTACTGCTTGGCGATCTGCACCTTCTCGTCCAGGGTGTAACCGGGAATCTGAATGACTTCCATGCGGTCCAGCAAAGGACGGGGAATGGTGCTCAGGCTGTTGGCCGTGGTGATGAACATCACGTTGCTGAGGTCGTACTGCACTTCCATGTAGTGGTCCTGGAAGGTGTTGTTCTGCTCGGGGTCCAGCACTTCCAGCATGGCAGAGGCGGGGTCGCCCCTCCAGTCTGCACTCATCTTGTCGATCTCGTCCAGGAGGATCACGGGGTTGATGACCGTGGCCTGCTTCATGGCCTGGATGATGCGTCCGGGCATGGAGCCGATGTAGGTGCGGCGGTGACCACGGATTTCGGCCTCGTCACGCACACCACCCAATGCCATGCGCACAAAGTTGCGGTTCAGGCTGCGGGCAATGCTCTTGCCCAGCGAGGTTTTACCGACCCCGGGAGGGCCAACCAGGCAGAGGATGGGGGCACGCAGTTCGCGGTCGTTCTTGTCTTCTTTGCCCGCACGCAACTGGCGCACAGCCAGGAACTCGAGAATGCGCTCTTTGACATCCTGCAGACCATAGTGGTCTTCGTCCAGGAATTCACGGGTGCGCTTGATGTCGAGGATTTCCTCGTCGGTTTTGCTCCAGGGCACATCCAGAAGCCAGTCGATGTAGTTGCGGATCACGGTGCCTTCCGGGCTGCCACCAGGGGTGCGCTCCAGACGGGCCAGTTCCTTCATGGCCTTTTCCTGCACCTTTTCGGGCATTCCGGCTTTCAGGATGCGGTCGCGCAAAGCGTCCATCTCGGCAGGACCTTCTTCGCCGCTGCCCAGTTCTTTGGAGATGGCTTTCATCTGTTCGCGCAGGTAGTATTCGCGCTGGTTCTGGTCCATCTGCTCTTTGACCCGCTGGGCAATCTGACGGTCCAGATTGAAACGCTCCAGGTCCCGGTTGAGGTTCTTTAAAACCAGTTCGATGCGGGTGGACACCCCATTGGCTTCCAGAATGGCCTGCTTCTCTTCCACACTCCAGGTGGAGTGGTGGGTCAGTTGATCTGCGTAAAGGCCAGCATCGGTGAGGCTGCGCAGGTTTTCCAGCTGGAAACTTTCCAGGCGCAGGTTTTTGTTCTGTTTGACGTACTCCTCGAAAGCATTTCTGGCTTCGGGGAGGAGGACCTGGGTGACGCGCTCGTCGCCAGCATCCCGGGTTTTGGTTTCTGCATTGACCCGCAGGTAGGGGGAAGGCAAATATTCGGTGACTTCGGCACGCTCCAGGCCTTCAATCAGGACTTGCAGGGTGCTGTCTGGGAGGCGGACCACCTGTTTGATCACGGCAAGGGTGCCCATCTTGAAGAGGTCTTCTCCAAGTGGATCATCGGTGCGCTGGTCTCTCTGGGTCAGCAGGATCACCCGTTTGTCGCTGGCCTGGGCTTCGTCGATGGCGCGTTTGCTTTTGGCGCGGCCCACATCGATGTTGACGGTGGTGCCAGGCATGATCACCGTGTTTCTCAGTGCGATTACGGGAAGTTCCCAGATCATGTGTGTCTCCTTGAAAAGCACCCCGGGGGGTCTAGGTGTCGTATGAGTACATTACACCTGAGGGGGGAGGTCGTAGGTAAGTGTTCTAACGGTTCCGGGGCTTCAGACGGTGTTCTGTGCAAAGGTCAGTTCACCGGGTGTGATGCATGGTGAAATCTTACCTTGCGGGATCTGACAGTGCTGTGACTTAGGTCGCTTTTTGTAAGCTTTGTTGAGCATACCTTACTCAAGTTTGATTAGCCAACTTTCCCACACTTGTGCGGCATGTACAGACACGTTTTTGCAGTGGGAGACAGCACAAAAAGCCTTGCAACTTGCCTCCATCATGACACAATCTGAACATGGCCCGGACGTTCACCATCACAAAAGCCCTTCATGCAAAATTGCGATTTCTTTTCGATGCCATGGGCAAAAAACAGCACAAAACCTCCTGAAAAAATTTGAGAAAATTTCCAGATGACCTGCAAACCCGTCCAGCAAACACAGTCCAGAAACAGTTCCCCAAATCCTAAACCACTTTTTGCTGTACAGCAATAGAGAAAACTGTCATGAGGGACTCAGGCAAAAAGCGGAGGGAGGGGCGGGGATTTCACCCTTTAAGAAAAAGCAGGCCCGTGGTCCATTTCAACTGTTCTTCAAAGTCATGAAAGCATCTCCTTCTTTTCACACAACCAAAAAGCCTCCATGATCGGAGGCCAAAAGGACATGTTTTGCTGCTGGTTTTTGCTGATCGCTGACGGCTGACTGCTGATCGCCGTTTACGCGTTTTCGTCCCAGAGTTTTTGCATCTCACTGCTGGTCTGCAGCAACTCTTCCAGGCTGCCCTGGGCCTCGATGGCACCGTCTTTGAGCACAATGATGTGTGTTGCGCGTTGCAATGCCACACGGCGGTGGGACACCACCAGACAGGTCACTTCTCTGGACTGGAACAGCCCTTCCCAGAGTTGTTTTTCGGTTTGCACGTCCAGGGCACTGGACAGGTCATCGAAGATCAGAAGGTCGGCTTCACGGGTGAACATGCGTGCTGCACTGGCCCGTTGCACCTGACCCCCGGAGAGTTTCACCCCACGGGTGCCCACCATGGTGTTCAGGCCCGATTCCAGGGTGCTGACATCTGGTCCCATCACAGCCAGATCCAGGGCGTGGTCCAGTGCGGCATTTCTGCGGTCTCCCAGCAGGATGTTCTCCTGCAAGGTCTCGCTGAAGAGCCTGGGCACCTGGGCGGTGTAAGCAGAGTGAGGCGGCGTGAAGAAGGTGGCCGGATCCTGCACAGGTTCACCGTTCCACAGGATGGTCCCGGAATCTCTGGGGAGGAGGCCCTGCAGGGTCCGGATCAGGGTGGTCTTCCCTGCCCCGATGCGCCCGGTGATCACCACAAAATCCTTGCGCTGCACCGTGAAACTGATGTCCCGGATGCCACTGCTGGATTCGGGGTACCCATAAGAGAGGTTCCGCACCTCCAGGGCTTCCAGGCCAGTGTATTCAGAAGGGGCAGCCACGTATTCCGGGATCTCGCCCAGGAACTCCAGGGGCACCCGGTTGACGATCTGCTCGGGTTCAGCGTCTTGCAGCAGGTGCTCGATGCGGTCAAAAGACACCCGAACGCGCTTGTGCTGGGCCATCACATCTCCCAGGAAGGTCAGGCATCCGGTGATGCTGGGCAAAAACTGCATGAACAGGGCAAAATCCCCCACGGTGAATTTTCCAGAGCTCATCTTGGAGGCGGCCAGCATCAGCACCACACCCATCCCGATGTTGACCAGACCGGTGTTGGCACTGCGGATCAGTTCGATGAGCAGCACGTCTTTGAGGGCGGCCTGGCGGCGGGTTTCACCGAGCGCCTCAAAGTGCTGGCTCATGGGTTCCTCTTTGGACGACACCTTGATGGCCTGCACGGCATTGAAAGACTCCCCGATGAAGTCTGTCACGGCAGAGGTGGCTTCCCGCATGCGTTTGCGGTAGGTGCGGATCACCGGAGACAGGCGGCGCATCAGCAGGGTCATCAGGAAAAGCGGGGTGGTCACCAGGGCCGCAATCATGGGATCCACGGAGTACAGCAGGGCAATGGCAATCACGGCCTGCAGCAGGATGCCCCACACGTCAATCCAGTTCTCGGCATAACGGGTGACATCTTCGGCATCGTCCCGGAAACGGGAAACCGCTTCGCTGCTGGATTCGGGCATCAGACGGGAACCAGGAGCATTGAGCAGGTGGTCCAGCATGTTGCGCCGCAAATAGGCCATGATCATCAGGTAATACTTGCTGAAGGTGTCAAAGGCCACCCGGAACACCAGCACCCGGCTCATGTAGACGGTGACCAAGAGGGCAATCAGGGTCCAGACGTTCAGGCCCGCCTGGGATTCTCCAGAGAGGCGGTCAAAAATCAGTTTGAAGAACCAGCCGAAACTGGCCGGAATGGCATGGAACGCCGTCCAGGTGATGGCATTCCAGATGAAGTGGCCCTGGCGGTAAGACAGCACAAGCCGCATGTACTGCCAGGTGCTGAGGGTGCGTCTGGAGGGTTGGGGTGCCTGGGTCGCCATGAAAATCAGACTCCTAAGGTTTCAAGTTGCTCTTCCAGGTTGTCGGCCCGGCTGACTTTCAGCATCTGGGCGTAACGGCTGGAGGGGGTGTTTTTGAGGGTTTCGCGTTCACCGAACTCCAGGATTTCTCCCTGAGACAGCACCATGATTTTGTCGGTGCGTTCCACGGTGTCCAGACGGTGTGCGATGATGATGCCCGTTCGGCCCTGCAAGAGGCGGGAGATTGCCTGATTGAGGTGGCGTTCGGTGGCGGGATCCAGACGGCTGGACGGTTCGTCCAGAATCACCAGACCGGGATCCTGCAGGAACACCCGGGCAAAGGCCAGCAACTGGGATTCCCCTGCACTGAGGCCTGCTCCATTGGCCTGCAGTCTGGTGTCCAGACCTTCAGGGAGGCCGGAGACCCATTCATCCATGGCCAGTTCTTTGAGCACCTGATGGATTTTGCTGTCCGGGATGGCAGGGTCAAAGAAGGTCAGGTTTTCACGGATGGTGGCGTGGAAGAGTTGCACGTCCTGCGTGACCATTCCCACTTTCTGGCGCAGCTCTGAGAGGGGCACGTCTTTAGAGTTCAGACCTCCCAGTTTGAGGGTGCCAGTGGTCGGATCATACAGGCGGAACAGCAAGCGCACCAGTGTGGATTTTCCGCTTCCGGTGCGGCCCAGCAAGCCCAGCACCTCGCCTGCTTTGAGCTGAAAACTGAGGTTTTTCAGCACCAGATGCTCCCCATAAGCGAAAGTAAGACCTTCAAAGTCCACACCCAGTGCGCCTGCAGGCAGGTGCTGTGTTCCGTGGTCCTCGATGTCCAGTTTCTCCTGCTGCAGTTCTTCCACCCGCAAAATGCCAGCACTGGCCTTCTGAAATTCCTGCATCTGGCGGGTGATTTCATCCAGGGGGGCTTCCAGCATGCGCATGTAATTGAAAAACAGGTACACGGTGCCCAGGGTGATCAGGCCCTGCTGGAAAAAATAAACCCCCACCCCCAGGGTGAGGCAGTAGCCCAGCGAGAACAGCACCATCATGCTGGTCCAGATGGTGGAACGCATGTACCAGGAGGTCAGGTTTTTCTGCAGCCAGTCTTTTGCCACATGGTGCATGCGGTGCATGGTGTAACGGCCTGCGCCGTTGGCACGGATGTCGTCCAGACCGGCCAGACGCTCTTCAATGAAGCCGAACATGCTGGCACTGGCTTCGCGTTCCAGTCTTGTGGCCGGGACCGCCACCTCTGCCCGTTTCTGCAGCACAAAGAAAATCACCACCACATATGCGGTGATGATCAGTCCGACCCGCCAGTCTTCCCGCCACAGCAGGATCAGGGTGCCTGCGGCCAGCAGCACACTGGAAGTCACGCGCACCACAAACTGCGAGAAGAAATTGGAGATGCTGGTGACATCCCCGTCGATGCGCTCGATCAGTTCTCCGGGGGTGCGGTCCTTGTGGAAACGCATGTCCAGGCGCAAAACCCGACGAAACAGGTCCACCCGCAGTCGGTTGGTGGTGGTCCAGCCAATGTCGGCACTCAGGTAGGTGGACAGGGTGCTGAAAGCCTGGTTCAGCAGGGCAAACACCAGAAACAGCACCGCCAGATGGATCAGGGTGCCTTCGGGGGCTTTCTGGGTGGCAGCATCGATGAAGTCGCGGGTGACCTGTGGGATCCACAGTTGCAGCCCGATTCCAGCCAGCATGGCCAGCATCAAAACCGCCACTTTGCCTTTGAGGGGCCTGAGGTACTGGCCAAGAATATTGAGATAACGTTGCATACACACTCCTGAAAGCAAACCGCTTTAAACCCAGCTTAAAAGAGTGTGCAGGCAATGACACCTGAGGCAATGGTCTAGATGGTTTGAGCCAAATGGCCTAGAAAACCTTCAGCAGTAGAGAAATCTAGCCCTACTTGATTACACAAAATAGAGCACAGCACCCCAGAATTTCAGGAACCTGGGTAGGGAGGCAACGCTTCCTGGAAAATCCACTCCTGGCTCCAGCGGGCCACCACCTCTGCCTTGCCGCTGGTGCTGCTGGCCACTTTCAGGAAATCCTCGATGCTGGCGGTCTTGTGCTGGTAACGGCGGTGATAGCTGCGGATGGTTCTGAAAAAAGCATCATCCCCGATGCGCTGACGCAGCACATGCAAGGCCAGTGCCCCCCGGTCATACACGCCCTCTCCAAAAAGCTCTTCCGGGGTTTCGATGGTCAGGGAACCATCCTGGCGTTTCTGGGCATCCTGGTAGAGGTCCTGCATCTCCCTTTCCAGTGCCTGGGGTTCGTTCTGGGTGATGTACAGCTCGTGAAAGTAAGAGGCAAAGCCTTCATTGAGCCACATGTCCCGCCAGGTTTTGGGTGTGATGCTGTCTCCGAACCACTGGTGGGCCAGCTCGTGCGCCACCACAAAATCCAGTTCTGCAATCCTGGAACCGTAAATGGGACGGGTCTGGTTCTCCAGGGCGAAAGGCAGGTCTTTGTTGAGCACCACCCCCCCTGCAGCTTCAAAAGGGTAGGGACCGATCAGGCCTTCAAAAAAATCAATCATTTTGGGGGCCAGAGACAGGGCATATCGGGCGGTGATGGTGATGCCTCCGTCTTTTGCAAAGTAATTCTGCACCGGAATCCCACTGGAGGTTTTCAGGTTCACCACGTCAAACTCACCCACATTGACGGTGGCAAGGTAAGCCGCCATGGGGCGTTTGTTCTCCCACACATAGGTGGTCTCGGTGCCCGCATCCAGGGTCTGGGTCAAGAGGCCATTGGCCACCGCCAGATAGGGTTTGGGCACAGTCACCTTGAAGGAATACAGGGCCTTGTCTGGCAGGTCATCGTTGACGGGAAACCAGGTGAACGCCCCCACCGGTTCACTGACCACATAGGTGCTGTTGCCCGACTGGCTCCAGCCCAGGTCCCACTCTGGTGCAGAAGGATCCTGAATGCCGTGTGGCAAGCCTGAATACGTGATGTTGAGGGTGACTTCTCTGGACAGGGATTTGAGGGGACCGATGTGCAATTTGTCGTTGCCCTGCGAGAAAGGCAAATCCTGACCTGCCAGCGTCACACGGGACACCCGCAAACGGTCTGAGAGGTCCAAATCCACCTCCTTCAGACCGGAGGCCAGACGCACCCGCACTGCAGCCACCCCCTGAAGCAGGTTCTGGGTGGGATCGATGTGCAAATCCAGGTCGTAACGGATCACATCCAGTTTGCTGTTGCCCTGTGCAGGAAAAAGCGCGTCCTGGGCAGCAGCAGTGGAGGCAAGGAGCAGAAGGAAAGACAGCAGCTTTTTCACACGAAATCGACCACCTTCAGGTTGCGTTCTGAGCGCTGGTGCGGCCAGTCGCGGGTGTTGAAGACCTGTCCAGTGCGGCGCACTTCGCGCAGTGCACTGAGGTCCAGGTTGGCGTACAGCCACTGGGGTGCATTCAGCTCCCCTTCCGTGAGGATGCCATTGGGTGGAAAACCGTAATCTGGCGGCGTGTACACCGCAGCCTGTCCCAGGTTGATGTCGATGGCCTCCGACCAGGGTGCCCCTCCCACCAGTGGGGACTGCAGCACAAAGCACTGGTTTTCCAGGGCCCTGGCCTGCGAACCCACCCGCACCCGGTAAAAACCGTTCATGGTGTCGGTGCAACTGGGGACCAGCAGCACATCTGCCCCTGCATCGGTGAGCTGCCTCGCCAGCAACGGAAATTCACTGTCGTAGCAGATCAGCACCCCCACCTTGCCATGGCGGGTCTCGAAGACCTTGAGGTGGTCTCCGCCCTGAATGCCCCACTGTTCGTGCTCAAAGCGGGTCATGATGCACTTGTCCTGAAACTCCATCTGTCCTCTGGGGTTGAAGAAATGGGCACGGTTGACGGTACCTTCTGCCGTCTGCACCGGGAAACTTCCCGCCAGAATGTACACCCCGTTCTGCTGGGCCAGATTGCGGTGCAAGGCCACCACCTCAGGCAGCAGAGACTGCATTTCCACAATCTGTTTCAGGACCACTTCCCGGATGTCATCGGTGAAAAGAGATGCCAGTTCCATGCTGGCATACTCGGGAAACACCAGCAAATCTGCACCTGCGGTGCTGGCCTCCTCCACCCAGTGGGAGATTTTTTGCTGGTATTCCTCCCAGGAGTGCAGGAAACTGACAGGATATTGTGCAAGGGCTGCTTTCAAGGTTCGGCCTTTCCGAGTGGGGGAGCACTTCTTTATTGATTGTATTTGCAGATTCCTAGAGTTCTTTGAGCCAGAAGGTCATCCCTTTGAGGGTCTCTTCAGGTTCACCCAGGTCCCGCCAGGAAAGCCGGGTGTGCAAATCCGGGCGCTTCTGGTAGCCGCGTTTTTGCCAGAAAAGATCCAGCGGAACATGTTCCACTGGTCTGAGGGGATGGTCCTCAGGACGGTCCACGGCACAGAAGGTGGCATACCGGAAGCCGCCCAGCGTGTGGGCATGGGCTTCTCTGGCTTCAAAAAATTTCACCCCAATGCCCTGCCCTCTGTACTGGGGAAGCAGCACCGACTCTGCCAGGTAAAACACCTCAGAAAGGTCAAATCCTGCCTTTAAAAAAGGCGCTTTGATTTCTGGCATCTCGTCTGCCATGGGAAGCGCACTGGAAGCCCCCACCACTTTCCCCTGGGCTCTGGCCACCACAATCAGGCTGTGGGGCGCATCCAGGTAGGTCTGCAGGTAGTGGGCCTCGTATTCCTCGCTTCCCTCGTACAGGTAAGGAAAATCCCGAAAGACCTGCATGCGCAAACGGGCCAGCTCTGGAATCACCCCTCTGATTTCAGGCCCCCTGAAGGTCTGCAGTTCGATCAAGAGGACACCTGATGGATCCAGTCGGTGAGGTTGTAGTAATTGGTGATGCGGTGAATTTTGTCTTCCGAAATTTCAAAGAAAGCCCCTCCAGCCAGCGAGTAGGTCTGGCCTGTGGCGGCAGGCAGCCCTTCATCGGCTGCAAGGTAGGTGCCGTCCACGATGTACTCTGCTGCTGCCCGGCTTCCATCTGCGCTGTACATCACCACAATGTCCCTGAGCTGCTCCCGGTAACTGCGGTTCATGCGACCCATGAACCCCCGAAAAGAGTCCAGCCCTGACTCGCGGGGTCTCTGGTTCAGGTCGTGCACCACATCACCGTGCACCAGAGCGAAAAAAACATCCCAGTCCTGTGCGTTAAAAGCTGCGTAATACTGTTCGATCAGGCCCATGCGGTCATTTTATAAAACCTGCCGCACAAAAAAACAGCCAGAAAGGGTTTCTGGCTGTCTCAAAGGTTGGACTTTACCTTCTGCGGCTGGCCTGACCCAGCAGAAACCCTGCCACCCCGCCACCCAGCAAGCACCAGAAAATCAGCCACCCTGTTTTGAGGTAACCGTACATGAACAGGAAACTGATCTTGGCGGTGGAACTGTAACCCAGAATGTTTTGCAAGAAGAAGATCACGATGAGCAGCACAATCACAAGACCTGCGATGAGCATTTTGTTCATAACCCAATGTACGGGGTTTTCTGGCCTAATGTTCCCAATCCAGCACAATGTGTTCTTCATGCTTGAGCATTCCAGACTGCACTTCACCCGTGATGGTGATGGCATCAAACCGGCAGGCCACATCGTCTCGTTTCAGATAACGCAGGGCCGTGCGCCACAAGAGCTTCATCTTTCTGGGGGTGATGGTTTCCAGGGGATGCCCATAGAGGGTGCTGCTGCGGTGCCTGACCTCGGTGAAGACCACCATGCCCAGAGGGTCACGGGTGATCAGGTCAATCTCGCCTCCCCTGATGCGAAAATTTCGCTCCAGCAGCACATGCCCTTCAGAGAGCAGGTGCTGCAGTGCGCGGTCTTCGGCTTCACTCCCTTTCATGGGGTCAGCTTATGACACCCTCAAGGCAAAAAGCAGGAGGGAGATGACGGGGGTGAGGATGTGGGGAAATGCCTGTCACCCCCCTTTATTCCCCTGCTCCGTCACTTCCCGCATCCACTCCAGAAAATCAGAGACCACCCATTTGGCTCCTGCTGCACGCAGGTTCTCTGGGGTCTGGGTGGTGGAGAGGGCGCAGACGGTGGCCCCGGCATTCACGCCGCTTTTCACGCCAGCAATGGCATCTTCATGGACCAGACAGTCTGCAGGATCCATGCCCAGCAGTGCTGCACCTTTGAGGTAGGGCTCTGGGTGAGGTTTGCCGTTCTGCACGTCTTCTCCCATGATCCTGAGGGGGAAGGCATGGGAGAGGCCCAGCTCTGACAGGCCAAATTCCACGTTGATGCGGTCTGCACTGGTGACCATGGCGTAAGGGATGCCAGCGTCCTGCAGGAGTTGCAGGTAGGCACTGAGGCCCTTCACTTCCTGCATCTGGCCCTTGGCAGCTTCACGGTACAGGTTTTCCTTGAAGGTGTGCAGGTGGGCTGCCTCTTCAGGGGTGGGTTTTTTTCCGGTCAGGCGTTCCTGGATTTCGGGGTTGCGTCCCCCATCCACCCGCGTGTCCAGATCATGCTCAGAAAGGTTTAAACCCAGCAGGTCACGGGCGGTGTCCTTCCAGGCCTGACGGTGAAAACGGTTGTTGTCGACCAGGACGCCATCCATATCGAAAAGCACGGCTTTGAAGGGAATCACGCTTCTTTGACTTCCACCTGTTCGACCTGGGGGGCTTCTGCCACCACGCCGAGTTCTTCCAGCAGTCCCTTGTAGAGGTCCAGGGTCAGGCGGCGCACCAGATCGATGCTTTCAGGGCCACGGCGGTTGGAGTCCACGCGGGTGTTGGCCACAATCAGGGCCTGGGAAAGCACATCCGCATAGATGGGGTAGGGGCCTTCTGCCGTGCCTCCAGCATACCCGAGGCGCAGAGGGCGGTCACTGGTTTTGCGGGGCTGTTCTTTCACCTGATGCACAGCACCAAACTGGGCGGTCAGGGATTCCAGGGCCAGCATGCTGGCGGTGCGTTCGCTTTCACGCTTGCTGGTGCCCTGTCCGGTGGCCCGCACTTCATCGTTGATGATCACATCGGTGATGAACAGGGGTTCGTGTTCGGGGCCGGTGCCACGGGTTTCAAATTTGGGATTGCGCAGTTTCTGGGCACGACAATAGTCGATCAGGTCGCCTTTGGGATTTTGCATGGTGTTCCTCTTTGGGGAAAGTTAAGTTCAGGTGCTCCCACCTGAAAAGCAAGCACGCCAGGGTGCAAGGGCGTGCAAGAAGAGCTGAATTTTGTGGGGAAACCACAACAAGCACTCTATGCATTTTCAATATAGCACTTCTGCTTTGCACCGTCAGCCCAGACAAAAAGCAGTGCTGGAAGTGGATTGCCCTGCCAGCACTGCCTTCAGAAAACTTTTCTACAAACCCATCTTCAAGTGGGGATCACGGTCTGGTCTTGCAGCTCTGGATGGTACTGGTGAAAGGTTTCTTCAGGGATGCGCTCTGCGGCGCGTCGGAAGAAATCCACCGTTGAAAGGGCCTGACTGCGGTGCATGCTGATGGCCCTGAGTTTCTGGGCGATGTGGTGCAGCACATTGAAACGCAGATTGGGGTACAGGTGGATCTGGGCCAGTTCCTCGTTGTAGGGTTCATCTCCGGCGTAAAACCACAGGGTGCAGGGTTTGCCCAGCCGTTCAAAAGCCTCGATCACCGCTTTGCTGGTGGTGATGTGGTCCGGGTGCCCGTTGCTGCCGTTGGGCTGGAAGGTGAGCAGGATTTCAGGCTGGTGCTGCTCAATGGCTTTCATGGACACCTGCACCAGCTCTTCCAGGTCGTGCTGTTTCAGGCCCCCATCGGGAAAGTCATGCTGTTCATGGACCTGGATGCCCAGCGCATCCAGGCAGTTTTTGAGTTCCTGGCTGCGCAATTTTGCCAGTTCTTCAGGACCATCTGCCAGACCCAGGGTGCGGCCTTTTTCGCCGTGGGTGAGGGTGACCAGTCCCACTGTTTCACCTGCCTGTGTGAAATTCAGGATGGTTCCTGCTGCACCATACACTTCGTCATCGGGGTGGGGGAAAATCATCAGCAATTTCATGGCTTCACTTTACCGTGAGAACTGGACGCTGAAAACACAACCCTCACATGCAGAACCCATTTCTCCCTCATCTGCAAAACTGCCCTCTCCATGAAGCAATCCTGGGCTTCAAGAAGGTCAACAGGTTTGAATCCCGGACAAAAACAAGCATTTTTTAAAAATTTACTCAATCAAAAAAGCATTGCTGCAACCCGTCTGAGACTTTATTCTGAACCTCTAGAACTGGAGGCTCTTTGCCTGATGCCGCCTCCAGAGGAGGACCCCGTGAAAAAACCCCTGCTGCTCCTCGGGCTGACTGCCGCCCTGATGTCCTGTGGTGGTCAGAACGACAAAAACACCGATACCCTGCTGACCATGACCTTCGGAGACTGGTCGCGTTTCGATCCCGCCTACTGTTACGACTCTGCCTGTGGAGAAATCGTGCAGAACACCCTGCAAACCCTCTTGTTCTACGATGGGGAAAGCCCGGACAAATACGTTCCCATGCTGGCTGCAGAAGTGCCCACCACCGACAATGGCGGCATCAGTGCAGATGGCCTCACCTACACCCTCAAACTGAACAGCGAGGCCAGATTCTCTGATGGCAAGCCTGTCACCGCTGAAGATGTGGAGTACTCCATCGAGCGGATGATGGTGTATTCCACCGACATTGGCCCTGCCATGCTGCTCACCGAACCCTTGCTGGGCAAAGCTGAGCCCGTCCGGGTCAAGGACAACAACTTCACCTTTCAGCAAATCGACCAGTCTGTGGAAGCCGTGGACGACCAGACGGTGGTGTTTCACCTCGCCAAACCTTTTGCGCCGTTTCTGGGGGTGCTGGCCACCTATCCCAGCGCCATTTATCAGAAAGCCGATGCGGTTTCAAAAGGAGACTGGGACGGCACCGAAACCACCTGGAAGGACTTCAACAACCTGGCAGAAGGCTCCGGGAAACTGGACCAGGGGCCAGTGGGTTCTGCTGCCTTCACCATCGAAAAATACGATGTCGGCAAAAATGTGGTTCTGAAGCGCAGCGAGAAGTACTGGCAGGAGGCCCCCAACCTGCAGCGGGTGATCATCCAGAGCGTGGGCGATGAAAGCACCCGCATCCAGATGCTGAAATCGGGAGATGCCGACATGGCCCTGCCCAACGCCATGACCCCGGTGGCCCTGCCCCAGTTGGAGCAGATGGACAACCTCTCGGTGGAGAAAACCTCTGGCCTGTCCCTCACTGCCCTTTTCATGAACGAGAAGATCAATGCTCAGGGCACCAATCACCTGGGGAGTGGCAAACTGGACGGCAACGGCATTCCTGCCAACTTCTTCAGCGATGTGAATGTGCGCAAAGGCTTTGCCACCACCATGGATTACGGTGCTTACATCCAGGAGGTCACCCTGAACCTCAGCCAGCGGGTGGGCACCATCCTGATTGAAGGCATGCCCGGGTACAGTGCAGACCTTCCTGCCTACAGTGAAGACCCAGAAGCTTCTGCTGCATTCTTCAAAAAAGCCTGGGGCGGTCAGGTGTGGGAAAAAGGCTTCAAACTGCCAGTCTTCTACAACTCTGGCAACACTGGCCGCCAGCGGTCCCTGGACATCCTGAGGACCACCCTGCAGAAAATCAACCCCAGATTCAGGCTGGAAGTGCGGGAACTCCCTTTCAGCCAGCTGCTCTCCCAGGCTTCTGCAAACCAGATGACCGTGTGGGCCGGGGCATGGGGTGCAGATTACGCCGATCCCCACAACTTTGCCCAGCCTTTCTTGCAATCCACCGGGAATTACGGGGCACAGATTGGCTACAAGAACGCACAACTGGACCAGCAGATCACCGAGGCTGTGGCCACCACCGACCTGAACCGGCGTGCAGAACTGTACCAGCAGATTGCCCGGCAGGGGTACGAGGATGTGCCTTTCATTCCGCTGGGTCAGCCCCTCAACACCTACGTGCAAAACAAGATGGTGCAGGGACGCCTGAAAAACCCCATGTTTGCAGGGGATTATTACGCCACCATCAGCAAGGTTGAATGAGCCTGCAGCCCACCAGAACCCCGGAATGATCCGGGGTTTTTGCTTTGAACCTGTACACTGTAAAACGTGAACTCCTTTGAACTCCCCACCGCCTTCATCGTCACCTTTGCTGTGATTCTGGGTGCTCTGGTTGGCTCTTTCACCAATGTGTTGATTTACCGCATTCCCAGAGGGGAGTCCATTGCCTTTCCTCCCAGCCATTGCCCCAACTGCGACCACCAGTTGCACGCCATCGATCTGTTTCCGGTGTTCTCCTGGGTGTTTCTGGGCGGAAAGTGCCGTTACTGCCGGGCACCCATCAGTGCGCAGTACCCCATCATTGAAACCATTTCCGCTGTGGGTTACGGCGTGCTGGCTTGCTTCTTTCCTTTGCAGGATGTGGGGGCCAGCCTGTTTGGCCTGTTCTTCTTTTTCACGGTGCTGCTGGCCATCAGCGTGATTGACCTGCAAACCTACACCATCCCAGATTCCCTCAGTCTGGTGGGGGTGCTGGTGGGTCTGGGTTTCGCCTGGGTCAATGAAAAACAGGGAGGGTATTTCTTTCATCTGCCCGGCCTGAAAGATGCTTTCACCGGAGCCTTGTATGGGGCGGGGATCCTGACCCTGGTGGGAAACTTTGGCTCTTACCTGCTCAGGCGTTTCCGGGAAGCAAAGCACCCCACCACCCCGATTGATTACCAGACCCTCAACCTGGGGGCCCTGGTCGGGATCTGGTTTGGTCCGCTGTGGGCCGCCATTGCCGTGGTGCTGGCCATGCTGGTCAATTTTGCAGCCCGCAGGTACGTGCGCATTCCTGACTTTCTGACCCTGCCCCTGGTCCTGCTCAGTGTGGTGTTCAAGATCAGCCAGGGCCTGGACAGCAACCTGATCACCACCGTGCTGATCACCTTCCAGAACCTGCTGGCCGGAGCCGGAATCGCTGCATTGATCGCGGGTTTCTACTGGTGGCTGGCCCCCGAACCCGAAGAAGAACTGCCTGAAGAGGAATGGGACCCCATCGCCATGGGGTTTGGAGATGTCAAATTGCTGGCCCTGATTGGGGCATTTGTGGGCGTGTCCAATGTTTTTGTGGGTCTGGTGATTGCCATTCTGGCTGGAGCCGTGCTGGGACTGCTGGTTTACCTGATCACGCGCAACCGCAAAATCAAATTTGGTCCTTTTCTGGCCATTGGCGGCTTCATTGCCCTGCTTTATGGCCCTGTCCTCAGCGACTGGTACACTTCCGTGCTGCTGGGGGGAATGTAAGGCAAACCCAACAAACCCAGAAGAGTCCTGTGATGTTAGGTTTGAAACAATGCATAGCAGGATGGGAATCCGGCCATTGAATTTGCGACTCAGGAGTTTCCTGGTGCTGGGCATCAGCTCGGCACTGGTGGCTCTGGTGTTGTTTTTCTGTGTACAGTTGTTGCTGCAATACACCTTCCGGGACACTGAACGCATCATGGAGCAGTCCCGGCTGGAACGTGTTGTGGCAGACCTGCACCACGAAGCAGACATCCTGCATGAAATCAACAAGGCCGACTGGGCCCGCTGGGACGATGCTTACCTCTTCATTGAGGACCACAACCCCACATTCATTGCCAACAACCTGAACATGGAGGCTTTGCAGGGGCTGCGCCTGGGCCTGATCGGTTTTTACACCCTCAACCTGGACACCGTGCGAGAAGTGTGGATGGACTGGGAAAAACACCAGTACTTTCCACGTCCCAGCTGGATGAATCAGGCCTTTCTGGCCACCCTCAGAACCGCCCAGAAAGGCCTGGTCCGCACCCCGGACGGCCTGATGACCTTCTCGGTGGCGCCCATCCGGGACAGCCTGTCGCTCAAAGAACCCAATGGCTACCTCTTGATGGGACGCATGGTGGGTGAACCTTTGCTGAAAACCATCGGAGACCGCAGCCATGTGCAGCTTTCCCTGCAGCCCCTCACCACAGATCCTGCGCTCACTGCGCAGCTCCAAGAACAGCCTGTGGTGGTTGCAGAACAGCAAAACCGGCTCACTTCTTACATGCTGCTCAGGGACAGCCAGCAAAAACCCATTTACCTGCTGAAAAGCAGCAGCATCCGCCTGCTCTCTCCGGTGCTGTCCCACACCCGGCAGTATCTGCTGCTGACCATGGTGGTGATGGTGCTGTTCACCACCCTGATTCCCCTGCTCTTGCTCAACCGCACGGTGCTTTCCCGCATGGCCCGCCTCAGCGACACCGTACGCCAGATCCGGCTGACCCGCGATCCCGGAGCCAGGCTGACCGAGAACAGCCCGGACGAGGTGGGCATGCTCAGCCAGGACATCAACCACATGCTGGCCAGCCTGGAAGAATCCCGCATGCAGCTGCAGAACCGCGAGCAGTACTTTCGGATCCTCAGTGAGGCCAGTTCGGATGGCCTGATTTTGCTGGATGAGGACGGCAAGATCAGGCACATCGGGGGCTCCCTGCACCACCTCTTTCCTGAACTGGAAGTGCAACTGGGCGAAAACCTGCCCATGCAGGTGGTGGCAGAAGACCGCCAGAAAATGCGGGACTTCTGGACGGATGTGCTGCACACCCCCGGTCAGGAACAGCAGGTGGAGGTGCGGTACCTGACCTCTGCGGGCCAGTTGTGGCTGGAAATTTTTGCCCGCAACCTGCTGAAAGATCCGGTGGTGCAGGGGGTGGTGCTGAACCTGCGCAACATCAACGACCGCAAAGCCGCAGAAATCGAAATCCAGGCCACCCATGAACGTTTCTCCAAGATTTTTCACTCCAACCCACTGCCTTCTGCCCTGCTTTCCTTGAACCAGCACCGTTTTCTGGACATCAACACCGCCTTTGCCACGGTGTATGGGCACTCTGCTGCCCACGTGCTGGGCCTGCGCGACATGGACATCGATTTGTGGGTCTTTCCGGAAGAACGCCGCAAATGGCTGGAGGGCCTGAAAACCCTGCATGAAGTCACCATGGAAGTGCACCACATGCTGAAAAATGGCGAGCAGCGCATTTTCCTGCTCAGCGGTCAATTGCTGGACATCCAGCACCAGCCCTGTGTGATGCTGGTGGCCCTGGACATCACCGAACGCAAAGCCCATGAAGCCCGCGTGCAGCACATGGCTTACCATGATGCCCTGACTGGGCTTTACAACCGACATTACCTGTGGGCCTACGGGCAGCAGTTGCTGGATGCCCAGTCCCAGGCGGCCTTCTTCTTCATGGACCTGGACCGTTTCAAGCAGGTCAATGACACCTACGGTCATGAAGGCGGAGACGACCTGCTGAAAACCATTGTGGACCGCATGCAACAGATTGCACCCCGCTCTGGCATCTGGTTCCGGCTGTCTGGAGATGAATTCGGTTTGCTGCTTCCCAATGCCACTGCCCACCAGTCCCATGAACTCGCCGAAAAACTGTTGCAGGTGGTGGCCCAGCCTGTTGGCCTGCCGCAGGGCATGGCCCGCGTGGGGGTCAGCATTGGGATTGCCCTGGTGCCAGAACACGGTCGGGACCTGCAGCAGATTGTGCGCATGGCAGACGCAGCCATGTATCAGGCCAAAACCATCCGCAACACTTTTGTGTTCAAGAGTTGACAGTTCACAGTGGAAAAGCACCCCTGAAACCAGAAGGGTGCTTTGATTTTCAGAAGATGGATTCAAAAAACCAGCCATTCAATTTCCAGAAAGATGCTTCTCAGCAAGCAAACTGTTTACTGTCAACTGTTTACTGTCAACTGTTTACTTCAAACCATCTCGATGAACTTCATGATCTGCTGTCTGCGCTGGCTGTACTCTTCGCTGCTGATCTTGCCTGTGGTGAGCAGGTCCAGCAGGTTGTCCAGCTCCTGCAGGAAGTCATTGACCCCCTTCAGGGCTCCGCCAGGGGCAGTTTCAGGTTCTGCTTTTGCAGCCACAGCAGGGGTTGCAGGAGCAGTCGTTTGCAAGACCGGAGCAGCAGGCACCCCTTCAGGAGCAGTTTCAGGCACATTCCCAAAGATGGCTTCTCCATCCTGTTCCAGAGCTTTTTCATCGAAGTAATCGGGGGTTTTGCAGCTGGGGCAGCGGCGCATGCTTTTCAATTCCTGAGAAGCAATGGCGCGGTTGCTGAGGGTGGTGTTCTCCCGGGAACTCTGTGAAAGGCCAATCTTGAAGCGGTTGCGGACCATCTTGGTGAGGTCCACATTCAGCAGGTCGGTGACCATGCCTCCCACATCGGCGGCTTCTTTGGCAAGCCGTTCTTCGTGGGTTCTGTCCACGGTCCATACGGTCAAACACTGTCTACAGGTTCGTTGAAGTTTCACGCCAGCCACAAGGCCATGATAACATTTTTGCTCAAACTGCTGTATACAGACATGACAGAAATCTTTTTTTCTTCCTGCACAACAAAAAACCTTTTGCACCCCCGCCAAGATCCGCAAACACCATGAAAAATTCAGGCCTGCACACCGGCAGACCTGAACAAATGTTGTGCTTGACCTGTAAGACAATCCACCTGCAGGCGAACAGCATCCCCCTCAGGCTCATTTGGGCAGACGGAAAATCATGTAACCGCCATACCCCTCGTTGGCTTTCTTGGTCTCGAAAGCCTTCATGGTGATGTTGAGAAGTCCGCCTGGAGCCACAAAGTCCACCACAGCAAAAGTGTCCTCATCCTCATCTTTGCCCAGCACATTGCCGTTGACATCGGTGACCACCAGATCCATGTCGGTGAGCACTTCACCATCGCCAAAGGCCACAATCACCAGATGCTCTCCAGCAACGGTCAGGTAAGGATCCGCGTAATCCCAGGACCACTCCTCGCCGGATTTATCAAAGTAGGTGAAGCCCCCGTCCCAGAGTTCTGCCCCTGGAAGTTGTTTTTCGGCTTCAGCGAAAACCGCCTGATAGGACTTGAAAATGGAGGTGGCAGGAACCGCCAGCGCAGAGGTGGAGAGCAAAACAGCAGCAGAAAGCAACCAGTGACGAAACCGTTTCATCATGACCTTCTTTCCGTAGCAACAGTGGATTGGGGCTACCTGCTCATCTTACACAGCTTGGAGGTTCAGCACAGCAGGGTTCAGCAAGGTCCTCAGGGCATCAGGCGTTCCCAGCTGTCCACCACGTGTTGCAGCAGTCCCAGGCCCACTTTCAGACTGGAAGGCTGCACCCATTCGTCGGGGCGGTGGGCATTGCCTCCCAGGTACACCCCCATGGCCACGGCAGGGATGCCGTAGGTCACCGCGGCATTGGCATCGGTGCTGCTGGCCACCTGCCTGAACTCCAGGTCCTGTCTGGAACCTGCCATTTTGATCAGGCGCACCAGGTCCTGATTCTGCAAATCCCCTGCTGGACGGTTTCCCACCCGATCCAGTTCCACATGTGCCCCCACTTCACGGGCAGCATTGCGGATCACATCCAGGGCACGGGCTTCCAGATGGGTCAGGTTGTGCACATCCAGAGAACGCAAATCCAGCAAGAACTCGGCGTGTCCAGCAATGGTGTTCACGCTGGTGCCCCCGGAAACCGTCCCCACATTCAGGGTGGTGCGGGGTTCACGGGGAATCTGCATGGCGTAAAGCTGGGCAATGGCTGCCCCCAGCGCATGCACAGCAGAAGGTGTGTTGTCCCCCCAGGAATGCCCTCCGGGGGTTTTGAAGCTGACCCGGTACCGCTTGGACCCCACCGTCTGGGTGACCACCATCCCCAGGTACCCATCCAGGGCAATGTAACGGTGGATGCCCTGATGGTGGTGCTGCAGGAAGTGCTTGATGCCCTTGAGGTCCCCCAGACCTTCCTCTCCCACGTTGGCCAGCACCCACAGGGGCCTGCGCAACTGGTCCACTTTCAGGGTCTTCAGAAACTGGGTCAATACAGTCAGGCTGGCGCTGTTGTCTCCGACTCCGGGACCAACCAGACGACCATTTTTCTCCTGCACCACATGGGGCACATCGAAACCAAACACCGTGTCCAGGTGCGCACTCAGCAGCAGGGCTTTCCCCGCCAAGGGACCGAGTTTCAGGAAAACATTTCCCACCTCGTCCTGCTCGGGTTTGAACCCCAGTTCTTTCCACATGGAGGCAATCAGGGCCGCCCGCTGGTGTTCCTGGTGGGAAGGGGCAGGGGTCTGGGCAATGCGCACAAGGTCGGCTAGCACGAGTCAAGTTATACCATTTGTGCGCGCCACAAAAAGGGGGTCAAATCAGGGCCTGAGCACAGGCAACCTGCACTCGGCTTCGTTCACGCCCTGAACGGCCTTCTGGTCCACAAAAACCTCTTCTTTTTCTCCCACGTAGCCCTGGCAGCGGGCAAGCTGGCGCAGGAACTCGGGATCAAAAGATTTCTGGCGCATGTTGCTGAGGTCTGCCACATCCTGTTTCAGCAGGGTCACCCTGGCTTCGAGTTCCCGGATCTGCTGGTGAAACTCCACGGTGCGGTAGATGCTGTACCCGATCAGCACCGTCATCTGGATGATGCCCAGCCCGGCGAGAACACTCAGAAGGATCATCAGGATGGGAGGGCGTTTCGTCACCAACACAGTATAAAGAAGATTGTTTGGGGATGGTGTGGGTTTGCCGAGAGCCACAGGCAGAGGGCAGAGGGCTGAAATCCAGAAGCCAGAACGCAGCAGACACTCCTGGTTTTCAAGTCAAACAGCCCAGGCAAAAGCCAACATGGATGGACTCGGCCTGCAACAGTGCTGTTTCCTGCTGCAAACCTGCTGGCAGCACCCACCGTTCTAGACATTTATCTTTGTCATCGTCAAATACGAAGTGACCTTGTTAAACTGTTAGCGTATGCCCAGCCCACTTGTCACCGACATCCAGATCCGATTTGGAGACACCGACATGCTGGGACACATCAACAATGCTGCCTACGTGCAGTACCTTGAAGTGGCCCGCATGCAAATGGTGCAGGAAGCAAGAAAACGCGGCATCCCCAATTTCAATTTTGTGCTGGCCCACATCAGCCTGGACTTCAGGCGCGAAATCAAGCTGGGTCAGCAGGTTCAGGTTGAAACAACGGTTGTGAAAATCGGCAAGAGCAGTTTCGAAATGGCGTACCAGGTTCTGGCAGATGGTGTGGTGTGCAGCACCGCCAAAAGTGTTCAGGTGGGGATCGATCCCCAGGCCATGACCTCTGCGGTGCTCCCGGATGCAGTCCGGGGGTTTCTGACCAGCCTGATGGATCCACAGGAGGAAGTTTAATGTCACTGATCGGCGTAGACCTTGGAGGCACCAAAATTGCAGTTGCAGTGGTGCAAGATGGAACCATCACCCACAAGAGCGTGGAACCCACCCCCAAAGACGGCTGGGTCAGCGTGCTGGACCAGATTGCCCGCCAGGTGGAAGAACTGCGGCAGCATGTTCCCAACGTGGAAACCGTGGGTGTGGGGCTCCCCGGTCCGCTGGACTTCAAACTGGGCCTGGTGAAATTCGCCCCCAACATTTACGGCTTTGAAAACGTGCCTGTGCGCAGCTACCTGGCCGAGAAACTGAACATGCACGTGGACATCGAGAATGACGCCAACGCTGCCGCCCTCGGTGAAGGGGTGTACGGTGCAGGTCGCGGCACCGACTCCAGCGTTTTCGTGACCATCTCCACCGGCATTGGTGGCGGCATCGTGCTGAATGGCCGGGTCATCCGGGGCGCACACGGGGTCGGCGGCGAAATCGGTCACGTGACCGCCCTGCCTTATGGCACCGTGGCAGGTTCTGGTGTGGTGGGCGGTCTGGAAGCCCTGTGCAGCGGCACCGCCATTGCCAGAGATGCCAGCTTCGCACTCAACAAGCCCACCACCACCGCAGAAGCCTTCCAGCTGGCCCAGGAAGGCCATCCGCTGGCCAGACGCGTGGTGGAAACCGCCATGACCCACATCGGGATTCTGGTGGCCAACCTGCAGCTCACCATCGACCCTGAAATGTTCGTGCTGGGCGGAGGGGTCAGCAGCGTGGGCGAGTACTTCATCAACTTTGTGCGGGAAACCGCCATTGAGCGTCTGGGCAACTTCGATGTGCGCCCGGTGCTGCGCCTGGCCGAACTGGGCACCGATGCTGGCGTGATTGGCGCTGCACTGGCCGGACGCCGGTACTGATCCTTCAAACCAAAAAACCGCACTGGCACCTCTTCTGCAAAGAAGAGGTGTTGCTTTTTGCAGCAGGGGCAGCAGAATGCGGGTATCCTGAGAGAACCACGCCCATTTTTTCTGCCCCATCCCGGCGGGGACTGTCCCATCAGGAGGTTCCACATGAGACAACGGCTGATTTTCACCTGTATCACTGCTGTTTTGCTGGGTGCATGCAATCCTGCTGCGCCCGTGGTTCTCAACGTCAGCACTTTTGCAGGCAGTGGCACAGATGGCACTGCAGATGGCAAAGGGGCTGCAGCCCAATTCCACAACCCGGTCAATGTGGTGTTTGACGATGCGGGCAACCTTTATGTTGCAGATTTCCACGATGACAACCCGGGAAGGATCCGCAAAATCGCGGAAGATGGCACGGTCAGCACCCTGTTCACCCAGGCGAATTTCCAGAGGCCATTTGGGCTGGCCTACCGGGCGGGTTTCCTTTATGTCACCACAGACAGGGAACTGAACGGCAACGGCAACAGCAGCCTTTGGAAGATCAATGTGAACAATGGCGCAGGGACCACCCCGGTGGACAACATCAACTCCGGGCGGGAGCGCGGCATTGTGGTGAAAACCGATGGCACCGTGATTGCTGCAGACCGCAGACGCCACGTGATCCTGAAGATTGATTTGAGCGGCCCGGCCGCGGTGGTGACCGTCCTGGCTGGCATGGAAGACATGTCTGGGTACCACGATGGTGCGAGCAATGAAGCACACTTCAATGAACCTTACGGTCTGGCCTTGCTGGGCAACGATGTGCTGGTTGCAGACATGACCAACAACTGCGTCCGTCTGGTCAAGCCAAACGGAGACACCAGCACCTTTGCCGGGGTGTGTGGTCCGGGTGGAGGATACAAAGACGGCACCACAGCAGAAGCGCTCTTCAAAGGCCCACAGGACCTCGCTGTGGATGCAGACAACAACGTGTACGTGACCGACAACGGCAACCACCGCATCCGCAAAATCAGTGGAGGCAAAGTCAGCACCATTGCAGGCAACGGACTGCTGGGCTTCAAGGACGACAAGCCCCTGGCCTCCCAGTTTTACGCTCAGGAAGGCATTGATGTGAAACCGGGCAGCAAATGGCTGTTTGTGGCTGATGGCAACGGTGGCAATGAACCCCAACCCTACCGCCGCATCCGTCAGGTGCCTCTGCCCTGATTTTCCCACAAAAGAATCCCCTCAGTTTGCCTGAGGGGATTTTCACTGGGCAGGAGTTCACTGGGCAGGAGTTCACTGGGCTGGAATTCACTGGACTGGGGTCAGGCCCCTTCCACAGCCAGCCTGAAACTCTCCCTGGCCCGCAAGGTCATGGCTTCCACGCCGGTCCAGTCGGGTTTGACATCCCGGATGATGGTGTGCAGCAGTTCGGTGGGGTTGAAGTCTCTGGGGAAGGTGGGCATCAGGGCATCATCACAGAAGCCCTCCACTTTGGGGTCGTAATGGATGCCGGTGAACTTGACCCGTGCAGCAGCAGCCAGAATCACCGCATGCAGGCGCACCCCGATCACGTGCCCGGCAGCAGAAATCTGGTCCAGGGCCAGTTGTGGGTCGCTGGTGGAGAGCACCTCCACGTTCTGTCCAGCCTGCTGCAAAGCACGGGCGGCCACATCGTCCACATGGGGATGAAAGGAGATGATCTGCACCCGGTATCCCCTGGCCGTGAGGTCTCGCACGACGGGTTTCAGGCGGTCGGTGATGTCGGTTTCGTCTCCTCTGGGGGCGATCACAATGCGACTGGGGTCTCTGGGGAGGGTTTTGGAGGGCCGGAGCAGCAAAGCGGGATCTCCTCCCAGAGAGGCTTTGAGACCCAGGCTTTCCAGCAGGTTCTTGCTTTTCTGGTCGCGCACAATGTTGATGGTGCGGCTTAAAGGCCCCTGAATGCGCTTCTTGCCTTCTTCCGAGAGGGGACCGATGCTCTGGTTGAACACCGCCACCCGTTTTCCCAGCATTTTTGCAGTCTGGATCACGGTCAGGTAATAGGTGAGGTTGCGGGTGCTGGTTTTGTCCTGCAGGAGCCCACCGCCACCAGACAGCAGCACCTGGCAGCCCATCAGGGCAGGCAACAAACCCTGCGGCTTCATGCGGGGAAAGGCTTTCACACCCGTGAAATTCATGGTCTGCTCGGGGTTGTTGCTGAGCACCACTGGTTCATGGCCCAGGGCACGGAGTTCACGGGTGATGGCCAGCAAAATGGCTTCATCTCCGGTGTTGTCAAAACCGTAGTAACCGCTGAGCAGCACTTTCATGCTTTCACCACCCTGGACTGACCAAACCACTTCACCAGCCAGCGCACCAGGGGAATCAGCACAAAGCTGATGGCCAGTCCGAAAGCAATGCCATTGACCGCCCGCAGCAAACTGATCAGCAGCGGGGTGTGGAAGTGCTCGAAGGTGTTGACCAGACTGGCCTGCCCGATCACCCCCACCGTCAGGAAGGCAATGGTGATGTAGGGCGGAAAATATCCTGTGAGGCCAAGCAATGCCGCAGGGTGCCCCATGATGTCTTTGAAGCGGGGACGGATCATGCCGTTTTGCAGAAATTCACGCAGGGCCGCTTCTGACTCAGAGACACTGGCTCCAGTGTCGTTGCCCCGGCGCAGCACGATCAGGGCCATCATCGCCAGACCGATTCCGGCCACCACCAGGTCACCCAGTTGAATTTTGGTGTTGTACAGCTCTGAAAGCGTTTTGCGGATGTCCTGATCGGGCAGCAGACTGCCCAGGTACAGCACCACAGGCATCAGCAAAGTCAGGGACACCCCGGCAAAGGGTTCAATCCCCAGCATGCCTGCACGGGTGGTGCCAATGCCGGTCAGGAAGAACACCCCCATGAAGCTGATCAGGGTGGCCCTCAGCCAGTCCCAGGGGGTTTTGCGGTGCAGCAGAAAACCCAGCGCAGGAAAGACCATGGCGGCCAGCAAAGAGAACGCCATCAGACCGGGACCGGCCACCACCACAGCCAGACCCAGGGTGCCCACTGCAGCCACCACACCCAGCCAGCGCAGGGGGTAGGCCAGGGCCACCAGGATCAGGGCCACCAGCGGTCCCACACAACTCAGCCAGCGCAGCAGGTCACTGGGCTGGTAGTTTTCAGGGATGGGCTGTCCCAGACGAATACCAGCTGTATCCAGTCCTTTTTTCACCTGTGCAATCATCTGGGCGGTGTCCTCCACCCGGTTGAAAGGCCGGATGTACAGCACCTGCATGTAGCGCTCCCTGGCCCCCAGCACCACCTTGGAGGCAAAATCATCGGGTTTGAGGGTGGCCTGGTACTCCTTGCTGAGGCTGAACACCCGCACCGCAGGCAGCACTCTGGTCATGTCAGAGATCCCCTTCTGTTCTGTGAATTCAATCAGGGACACAGCAGCTCCGCTTTTGCGAATGGCCTCCAGGTACACCTGCTGGTTTTCAGGATGGTCCTGGTTGTAGAGGTTCAGGCCATTGAAAATCAGGATGGGCACTTCAGGCAGGTACTGCTCGGGGTTCCTGACCGCGGGATGGTTCCAGGGGCGGTAACTGACCACCCAGCCTTCGGCTTTGCGTTTGTTGATCTCTGGCAGGTTGGGGCCTGCAGGGTAAGCCGCCAGATCCACCGGGAAACCGTACCAGGTCTGACCCGCCACTTCGGCTTTCTCGGATTGCAGGGTGTAGCGCTGCACCAGATCCTCGGCAGCACCGGCTTTCAGGCTGAGGTAGTAAGCCCAGTTGGGACGCAGTTTTGCCTCCGGGTGCAGGGCCTTCAGGGCGTAGCCGCCCACCATCATCAGTTCTCCACGGTCAATGCGGTCTTTGACCATGTCCTCAAAGATGGCCACACCATTGATGCCCTGCTGGCGGTACTCGGCCAGCAATTCATCGTCGGTTTTGCCCGTGGACAGGGCCTGGTCGTGCAGGGTGGGCATGTCCATGGTCAGCACCGTCACCTGCTGGGCCCGCTCAAATTGAATGCGGTTCCAGCCCAGAATGAGGGCTGGAATCAGACTTAAACACAGGAGCGCATAAAGCAGCGTTCTGAGGGATTTCACAAAGGATCACCAACCACCTTTCCCTGGCAGTGCCTTCAACAGGCATCTCTGGCAGAGCATAAACCGTCTATCAGAGTAACCGATGAAAGCCTGGCTTGGGAAAGAATGGGTTTGCAGCTGACCTCAGGCCAGAGGGGTGAACAGGCCCCTGCTGAGAAAACTCAGGATTGTCCCAGGCTGCGAATCCTTGCAGAGAGCATCTGCAGGGCAGGTTCATTGTGCCCACCGTGGGGAATGATCACATCGGCGTAACGCTTGGTGGGTTCGATGAACTGCAGGTGCATGGGACGCACGTAATCCAGGTACTGGTCGATCACGCTCTGCACACTGCGGCCCCGCTCTTCGGTGTCCCTGAGCAGGCGGCGGATGAAACGCACATCGGCATCGGCATCCACAAAGATCTTCAGGCCCATCAGCTGGCGGATTTTTTCTTCGTACAGGGAAAAGATTCCGTCCAGCACCACCACCGGACTGGGTTTCAGGTGCACGGTTTCTTTTGCACGGGTGTATTCCACAAAGTCATAGGTGGGCATGTCCACCCCGACCCCATTCATCAGGGCATCCAGATGGGCCAGCAGCAACTCCCAGTCAAACGCTGCCGGGTGGTCGTAGTTGGTTTGCAGGCGTTCTGGGAAATCCATGTTGGCCTGATCCCGGTAGTAGTTGTCCTGCACGATCACGGTCACGCGGTCTGCACCCACAGTGTCCACAATGCGTTCTGTCACGGTGGTTTTTCCACATCCGGTGCCTCCGGCAAGGCCAATCAAGAAAGGTTTTTGCACAATTCACGCTCCTGGATGCAGCCTTCTGAAGTGCATCCTGTTCTGCCTGTCATCCTAACAGGGTCCGCTGTTGCAGACCAAACAACCTTTTCTGTGTCAAAGGCACCGACCCACCCTCCTACCATGCATGTGAAAACCCCATCCATGTTGATTAAAGGAATCCATAAGCGAGCTCGGACACGAAGTTTCTTCATTTTTCAGTTTACAGTGAGGTCAATCTGTATAGACTGATTCCACCTGTACTCGTTTTTGCACTGCTTTTCAATCCCATGCCCAGAGGGTTCAGCCAGCACAGAACAGGGTCATTCAGGCAAAAGCATTCTCGGAAGAGGCAGCTGACACGCCAGAAGCGTGCGCAGAAGGGTGGAGTCCATGTGGGGGAAACTCACGGTGCTGTGGTGGATGTGTGGGATGGGGCTGGCAGCCAGTCCAGCAGAAGACCTGTACGATCAATCCACCAGAACGTTGCAGGACAACTATTTCGGGTACAGTGCGCAAGACCTGCCTGCACTGGTGGAAACCCACCACCAGCAATTGCAGGCGGTCTGCAAACCCAGGGCAGACAGTTGCCCGGTGGAACTGGGCCGGGATGCCCTGGAACACCTGCTGGCTGAACTCAACGACCCACACACCTATTACCTTTACCCCGAAGAAAGCGTGGAGCGGGACCGTGCTCAGGCTGGTCAGGGTCCCCTCACCCCCAGAATCGGCCTGACCACTGCCCCGGTTCCTGGCGGAGGTGGACGGGTGGTGCTTTTCGTGCGGGACGATGGACCGGCTTTTCGTGCTGGCATGAAGCCCGGAGACTTGATCACCGGGGTGGCAGGCAAGAGCCTGTCTGCCCGCGAAGATGGCGGTTCCCTGATTGCAGAGTATTCCCAGAAACACCTGCCTTTCGAGTTGACCATCAAACGGGGCACCGACATCCTGCATTTCACCTTGCAGGCAGAGGTGCTGACCCAGGCCCCCCTGCCCACCCTGACCACCGGAGCAGGCTTGCCCAATGACGTGGGCCTGCTGCAAATTCCTGATTTTGAGGCCTATCAGGAGGTGGGCTTCAAGGTGCACAACCTGGTCAAAGAAGCCCAGAGCAAAAACCTCAAGGCCCTGATTGTGGATTTGCGCAACAACGAGGGCGGCCTGCTGGTGGAATTGCTCAGTGCAGTGGCTGCTTTTGCCCCCAATCCGGCTTTGCTGAGCATGGGCAAAACCGAAACCACCCGGCTGGAATACCGCAGGGGTTCCCTGCAGGTGCGCATCAACAACCAATTTGCAGGGCAGTATTACGCCATGACCTTCCCGCAGATGTGGACAGGCAAACTGGCCGTGCTGGTCAACAAAGACACGGCTTCCAGCGGAGAATACTTTGCGTATTACCTGCAAAAACTGGGGGTCACTGTGATCGGTGAACCCACCGCAGGGCTGCTGAACACCGCTTCCCAGACTTTTGATTTGCCAGACAGAGGGGCGCTGGTGATCACCACCGTCAAATCGGCGAGCCCGGATGGCACCTTCTATCCTGAACGACTGACCCCCGATATCATGATCTCTGATGACCTGCTGGCCCGCGCAGGAAACCTGGTGGATCCGCTGGTCCAACGTGCCCTGGAGGAACTTGATTTGACCTTATGACCAGAATTTTACCTGCCCTGATGGTGCTCTCACTCAGCATCACAGCCTGCACCCAGAAGGTCGCCACCACACCTTCTAGGTGGTTTGATGAAGCCACCCTGATTTTGCAGAAACAGTATTACGGGCATCAAAAGCAACGCCTGCAACCCCTGATTGAGAACCACCAGCAGCACCTCAAAAAGCTGTGCTACCAAACTTGCAGCTGGAACACTGCAGAAACCGAACTGAAAAACCTGCTGAAAGACCTGGCTGACCCACACACCTTTTACCGCACCCCTGAACAACACAAGCAGGATGCAGGCCAGCAGGTGGCGCTGGGCATTCAACTGGCATTTCTCAAGGACCAGAACGCGCACCTGATCCTGCGGGTGAAGGAAGACAGTCCTGCCGCAAAAGCGGGGCTCAGGCGCGGGGATGCCATTCTGACCGTCAATGGCGTGCCCTGCACCCCTGAACACGAAACCTTGCTGAAAACCACCATCCAGCAAGGCCAGCCTTTTCAGGGGACTGTGCACCGTCCAGGGAAAGGCCGCTGGCAACTGACTTTGCAGGGCAAACAACCTGCTGGAGGCTTCATGCCCGCTCTGGTCACCGCGGGTCTGCCAGCAGGCATCGGCTTGCTGACGGTGCCCGATTTTGACAGCTGGCAAAAAGTCAGTCACAGCATCCATGCCCTGATCAAAACCGCCCAGGATGCCCGGCTCAACACCCTGGTGCTGGACCTGAGGGGCAATCCTGGAGGGTATGTGTGGGAAATGCTGTCCAGTGCATCTGCTTTCATGAAACAGGTGGACACCGTCGATGCATTCCCTGCACGCAAAGTGCACCTGGTGGGATGGGAAG
Organism: Deinococcus roseus; assembly: GCF_014646895.1. Lineage (NCBI taxonomy): Bacteria > Thermotogati > Deinococcota > Deinococci > Deinococcales > Deinococcaceae > Deinococcus > Deinococcus roseus. The sequence goes on along the minus strand of NZ_BMOD01000021.1, from coordinate 40,070 downwards.
GCAAAGTCAGACAGGAAGGCAAACTGTACCTGCCCTTTTTCTACCGTGCCCCCACACCCCACCTCTGGACAGGCAAACTCCTGGTGCTGGTCAATCCAAAAACAGCTTCCGCAGCAGAGTCCCTGGCCTACACCCTGCAATTGCAACACCGGGCCACCGTGATTGGAGAACCCACCCAGGGGTTGCTGAACACCACCACCCAGGACCATCCCCTTTCCAATGGTGGAACCCTGGTGGTGGCCATCACCCGCACCCAGCAACCCTCGGGGGCACCCTATCCTGAACGCATCACCCCTGACCTGCCCATCAAAGATGATCTGGTGGCCCTGATGCAAACCGGTCAGGACCGGATGTTGCAAGCAGCCCTGGAAGTGGCCCAATCTGGCACACCCTCGCCTTGAAGCAAGTCAGGTAGACACCTTCCAGAAAGCAGCAGACTGGACATGTTACACTCAGTCACGGTGCGTGGTCACCGTGCTTTTTTTTGTGTTTTTCTGGCAACACCTGCAAAAACCCAAAAACACGCTGACACCAACACGCTTGAACAGGTCAAATCATCGGCAGAACGCCGAACTGAAGGAGCACACACATGCCAGGAATTGCAATCATCGGGGCGCAGTGGGGAGACGAAGGCAAAGGCAAAGTCATCGATTTCCTCTCACCAGACGCGCACTTTGTCGCCCGTTACCAGGGCGGGGCCAACGCCGGTCACACCGTCAAGGCCAAAGGAAAAACCTACAAACTGAACCTGCTGCCCAGCGGCGTGCTGCGCGACGGGGTGGTCAGCATCCTGGGTGACGGCATGGTCATCGATCCCTGGAAATTCCTGCAGGAGCGCGAATCCCTGATCGAGGGTGGCCTCAACCCCACCCTGCACATCAGCCAGAACGCCCACCTCGTGCTGCCCCACCACAAGAGCGTGGATGCCCGCAAAGACTTCGTGGGCACCACCGGACGCGGCATCGGACCTGCTTACGCAGACCGTGCCCGCCGTGTGGGTGTGCGCATGGGTGACCTCAAAGACGACGCTGTGCTGCTCGAGCGTCTGGCCCACCTGATTGAGGCCAAACCCAACTCCACAAAAGAAGTGGGCTGGACCAGTCCTGAAATCGCCATCAAAGACCTGCAGGAGATCCGCGAAAAGCTCTCCCCTTTTGTGGCAGACACTGGAGCCATGCTGCGCCAGGCTGTCAAGGACAACCGCAACATCCTGTTTGAAGGCGCACAGGCCACCCTGCTGGACCTGAATTACGGCACCTACCCCTTCGTGACCAGCTCCCACCCCACCGTGGGCGGCATCATTGTGGGCACCGGGGTGAGCCACAAGGCCATCAACAAGGTGTACGGTGTGGCCAAAGCCTTCCAGACCCGCGTCGGACATGGACCTTTCGCCACCGAAGTTTTCGGCGAGATGGAACACCGCCTGCGTGGAGATGGCAGCAAACCCTGGGACGAATTCGGCACCACCACCGGACGCCCCCGCCGGGTCGGCTGGCTGGACCTCGAACTGCTGAAGTACGCTGTGGACCTCAACGGCTTTGACGGCCTCGCCATCAACAAAGTGGACGTGCTCTCCGGTCTGGAAACCCTCAAGGTCTGCGTGGGTTACGGCTCCGAAGGCCAGCCCATCTACAAAGAAATGAAAGGCTGGGGAGACACCGAAAACGCCACCAGCCGCGAAACCCTCCCCAAAGAAGCCCAGGCCTACCTGGACCTGATTGAGGAGCACACCCAGTGCCCCGTGGTGCTGTTCGCCACTGGCCCGGAGCGCGAAAAAACCTTCGGCGAAGTGCACTGGTAAGATCCCCCGTGTGAGGGCGAGGGATGCCTCGCCCTTTTGCTGTTGCTTCAAACCAATTTTCGCAGTCTGGAACACCAATTCAGATTCTGCTTTGCTCTCTACTTTACAATTGGTGTTCTGCTGTGAACCTATACTGACCTGAAGCTGCATGTCAGCCTTTCGTCAAGCTTTGCACCGAAGTTTCTCACCGAAGTTTCTCGGGGTCGAGGCGCGCAAAACACACTCCTCAAGGAGACATACATGGCAAATCACAACCCCACCCTGATTCAGGGCAGCTCCCGTCTTCCCACCAAACAGGAACGCCACAGGCTGTTTGGCTCTGTGGACCCCATCCCTGGCAACAAACCCACCGAAAAAGAGAGAATGGTGGATTTGCAGAACACGCCGAAAAACTTCCTGTTTGCACTGGACCAGGTCGGCATTTCCAGCGTCAAACATCCTGCAGTGGTGCGTTCCAGCCTGAACCCCACCCTGCAGACCACCGTGGCGAATTTTGCCCTCACCACCAGTCTGGTGCAGGACTCCAAGGGCATCAACATGAGCCGCCTGACCGAGCAACTGGATGTCTACCACCAGCAGGGCTGGGAACTGAGCGTCAGGAGCCTCTGCCAGTTTGCAGAGGAACTGGCGGGCCGCATGAAGCAAAGTGCGGCCACCATTGAGGTGACCTTCCCCTGGTTTTATGAACGTCCTGCTCCTGTGTCGGGCCTGACCGGTCTGATGCACGCCGAGGCCTTCATGAAGGTTCATTTTGATGAGGTCGCAGGCTTCACCGCCACCGTGGGCCTGAAAGCCACCGTGACCACCCTGTGCCCCTGCAGCAAGGAAATCAGCGAGTACAGCGCCCACAACCAGCGTGGCATTGTCACTGCAGAAATCGAGCTTCTGGACCCCCAGACCGACTGGGACTGGAAGAAAGCCCTGCTGGAAGCCGAGGAAAGCAACGCCAGCGCCTGCATGCACCCCATCCTCAAACGCCCGGATGAGAAGAAAATCACCGAGACCGCCTATGAAAACCCCCGTTTTGTGGAAGACATGGTGCGTCTGGTCGCTGCAGACCTCTACGAGATGCCCGAAGTGAGCGCCTTCTTCGTGGAGTGCCGCAACGAGGAAAGCATCCATTTGCACGACGCGATTGCACGGGTGCGTTACCGGAAGTAAGCCATCTGGCCCATTTCTGGACAGGTTTTCCCTGAACGCATGTCATGCCCAGAGCCTGAAAGGTTATGCTCTGGGCATGTTTTGTTCTGCCCTGTCTCCCCAAGAAAAGACCTGCACATGGACCGCGCTGGCCTGACCGTTCAACGCATGAACCTGCTGCTGGCGCTGCGGAATGTGGTGTTCTATTCCAACTTTGCAGCGTTTGCCCTCTATGTGCCGCTGTATGCCCGGCACTTTGAAGTCTCCACCTCTGTCATTGGATTGGGGAGCCTGATGACGGCGCTGGCCAGTTTTGTGTTCAGCACTTTTTTTCTGGCCAAACTGGTGGAGCGTCTGGGGGACCGCAGGTTGCACCGGTTCATGTGGCTGGCCTCCAGCCTGTGTGTGCTGTTGATCTTCCTGCTGGGCAAGAGCACACCATTTCTGTACCCCATCATCACGGGAGGGCTGGGAGCAGCCCTGATGACCCTGATGCCACTCAATGACATTGCGGCCACCACCACCCTGAATGGCGTGAAACCCACATATGGATTGGTGCGGGTGGCTGGATCCCTGAGTTTCATGGTGACCACCCTGATTCTGGGTCCTCTGGTGGACCGCCTCGGGCATGGGGTGATTCCAGTATGGATGATTTCGGTGACTTTGCTGGCCCAGGTCCTCAACAACAGCGTGACCTTCCTGAAGGTCCAGCGGGATGTGGCAACCCTGCAGAAACCGGCACCTGGAACCCGAAGAGCCAGTCTTTTGATGCTGCTTCCAGTGCTGGCCACCATCATTTTGCTGTCGGCATCGCACGCGGCCTACAACAATTTCGGGTCGGTGCTGCTGGAAGGGCTGGGGCTCTCTGGAACACAACTTTCGCGGGTCTTTGCAGTTGCAGTGGTGGCAGAATCGGTGGCGTTTTTTGTGGCAGACCGCTTCAAACTGCCTTTTTTCCCGGTGGCAGTGCTGGCAGCAGGTCTGGCGATTTTCCGCTGGTGGTTGTGGTTCAGTCAGCCCGGGTATCTGGTCTTGATCCTGTCCCAGATGTTTCACTCCATCACGTTTGCCACCATGCAACTGGCCTTCATGAAATACTCCCAGACCCTGGGCAACCAGACCCGACAGCTCCTCATCAGCGTGTACGGAGGGGTGGGCATGCAGCTCTTTCCGGGCTTCACCACCTTTGTGCTGGGGTTTTTCATTGACCGTTACAACACCCAGGTGTTTCTGCTTTCCATGGTGCTTGCTGGCCTGTCCCTGACCCTCGCTATGTTGCAGGTGCGCAAAGTGCAGGCGGCTTCTTCTCAGGTGGTTCCCTGAATTCGGATCCAATTGGACCTCTGCACACCCCCCCTGTTCTTTTAGCATGAAGCCATGACCGAACAGACTGTGCAGATCCGCCCCGTGACCGCCCAGGACCATCAGCAGTGGCTTCCCCTCTGGGAAGGCTACCAGCGTTTTTACCACGCTGACATTCCTGCAGAAACCACCGCCCTCACCTGGTCCCGCTTTCTGGATCCCACAGAGCCGATGTTTGCAGCCCTGGCCTGGAAAGACGGGCAAGCCATCGGGATGGTGCACCACATTTACCACCGCTCCTGCTGGACGGTTGCGGATTACTGCTACCTGCAGGACCTGTTTGTGGAAGGCGACCAGCGAGGGCTGGGAGTGGGCCGCAAACTGATCGAGCACGTGTACCAGCAGGCGGCAGAGGCAGGATGCTCACGGGTGCACTGGCTCACCCACGAAACCAACCAGGACGCCAGGCTGCTGTATGACCGCATTGCCCAGAAATCGGGTTTTGTGCAGTACCGCAAGATGCTTTAAACCCACCGTCCATGTTCAGTCCATTCCCGACTTAAAACACAGACTTCTAAGGTCACTGAAGTGTAACGTGACCCTATGCAAGGCAAAACCGTGGTGATCACCGGAGCGACGGGCGGCATTGGCAAGGTCACAGCCCAGGCGCTTTCCCAGATGGGGGCAAAAGTGCTGGTGCTGGCCCGCGATGCTGCACGGGGCAAAGATGCCATGAAAGGCCTCTCCAGCGATTGTGAGCTGTACATCGGGGACCTCTCCAGTCAGGAAGACCTGCAGCGGGTCTGCTGGGACATCCACAGCAAGCACGAAAAAATTGATGTGCTGATCAACAATGCAGGGGCAATGTTTTCAGACCGCCTGGAAAACCCCGAGGGCATCGAGATGACCATTGCCCTGAACCACCTGAGCTATTACATCCTCAGCAACCTGCTGCTGGATTTGCTCATCAAGGCTGAACACGGACGCATCATCAATGTGAGCAGCCAGGCCCACCAGATGGGGTATGTGGATTTCACGGATTTTCAGTACCAGGACCGCCGTTACAACGCCCTGCGGGCCTACAACGACACCAAACTGATGAACGTGCTGTTCACCTACGAACTGGCCCGCCGCCTGAAAGGCACCCAGGTCACCTCCAACTGCCTGCATCCAGGAATGGTCAAAACCGATTTTGGCAAGAATGCAGGAGGGGTGCTGGGCAAGCTCTTCAAGGTGTTCCGCCCCATCATGGTCACACCAGAACAGGGGGCAAAAACAGGCATTTATCTGGCCAGCAGCCCGGAAGTCAGCGAGGTGTCTGGAAAGTATTTCGTCAATTGCATGCAGAGCAAATCCAGTGTGCGCAGCCATGACGAAGGGCTGGCAGCACGTTTGTGGTACACCTCCAAAGAATTGACCGGACTGGGCTGAGGCACTTTCAGCAAAACAAACAGCAAAACAAACAGCAAAACAAACACCCAGGTTGGCCTGGGTGTCTTTCGGTTTCTGGGTTGGATGGGTTGTCTCTGGGATTGCAATAAAGCGGGCTGTTGTGTGACAGTTCAGGCCACAGAGCAAGGGTTCAGGATGGATCTGGCTGCTTTGAGCTGCTCATCGGGAACAAAAATGCCTTCGTGGTCAGGGAAGGTGCAGCGGGCAATCAGGATGCCCCTGTTCAGCAGGTCTTGTTTTTGATTGTCTGAGATTTCCCTGGTCAGGAAGCAGAGGGCACCAAAATCAAAATCCAGGTCATCGAGGGTGTAGTGCATGGGGGTCTCCGTACCGTCAAAGTACGAAAAACCGGGTGGTGCTGGGGTTGCGGGAAAATCGGAAACGGTTGTTAAAAAGGGAGAAAAACTGCTGGAAGTGTCACAAATGGACAGAGGTCATGAGAGTAGGTTGCACTCAGCAGCCTGCAGTATTACCAACACAATAACCGCCTGGCTGGGGTGGTCCAGCAAAGGCCGTGTTCAGACCGAAGGAGGAGCCGCCAATGACCAGCAACAGGATGATTCCCAGAGACCGCATTTTCCGTTTCATGTCTTTAAGGTAAGACAGGAAACCTCAAAACAGCCGGTTTTGTTGTGACACTTTGGTAAAGGTCAGTACAGAAATTTTCTGAAGGGTTCAATTACAGGTTCGTAAATCACCAGCGGAGCACCAATGGACCGCAGGGCTTCCACATGGCGGTAAGCCTGCTTGCGGTTGCTGTCTGGAACACTCTGTCCCGAGAGCAGATCCCGCACATGGCGCACCATGAAAAATCTGGGATATTTTGCCACAGATTCATTGCCCCTGTATACGCCTCCGGGCTTGACCACTACATAATCGTGAAGGGCTGGATAGACATTCCATTTTTCCGACAGCAGGTACAGGGTGACTGGAGTGAAGTCTTTCATCCATACCATCAACCAGTGTTGCTCTCCTGCAGAGAGGTGCTGAAACTGTGCACTGAGGGTGTGCATGGCCTGTTTAATCTCCGCAGAATCCAGGGGTGCCCTAGGCAAATTGGCCTGAATCTGGATCAAGTTGGCAAAATACAACATGCCCATGATGGGCAAGCCTGTGGTGGGCCACTTGAATGCTGACTTGAGCACTTTCACAGCTTCCTGATCGTTTTGCATGCTGAGGGCAAGCGCCAGAACCGACCGGCTGATGAAGCCAATCATTTCGCCAACATCGTCGCCAACATCTTCACGGATTTTGGAAACCAGATCATCTCGAAAATTCTTGTTCTCCTGCACATGCATCAGGGGAAGACGCAGGTGAAATTCTCTGGTCAGGACCCGCAAATTCTCCATGACGGGCACCATGTAAGCAATGCCAGAACTGGCAGGCATTTCAACATTGGGATCTGGCAGTTTTCCAGCCCTGGTGGTTTGAATGAGATGTCTGGCCCAATCTGGGAAATGTTCTGGAATTTCTCCGGTGAACCAGGCAATCCAAACCAGATAGTCCAGGGAATAGTGATAAATATTGTTGGTTGGTTTTGTGATTTTCATAACCTGTTCAAAGGTGCTTGCACTTTCTTTAAGCTGCCCTTCGTACATTCGCATCCAGGCCGTGTTGTAAATCACAGCCCTTTCTGCAAGAGAATCTTTCATCACTTTGGCGATCTGCAAGGCCTCAAAATACATCTCATTGGCCATTTTTGTTCTTTTTAAAATATGTGCAGCAGCAGCCAGGGTCAAATAGTCATTGTATTGTGCCTCCAGATGAATGGCCGTGTTGCCAAAAGATGTTGCAGGACGAAAATTGTCCGCAAACTTCCGAATGGTCTCTTCGTCCCCATTTTGAGTCAGGTAAGTAAAATACGCTGATCTGGCCAGCGGACATCTGCGGTGCTGATAAACCAGATCCTTGGCTTCCTGTCTCCTGCCAAAGCGCACATAAATCCGCGCAATCCGCACGTCCCGGACGCTGCTTTCTGGCAATTCCTGCAGGGCTTCCAGCAGTTCTGAAAGCCGCCTTTCTTCCTCCATGCGCAGGTAAAACTGGTTCCACTCCACGGGGAACCGGATCAGGCGGTCAAGTTTTGCACCTCTGGGAATGCGCATGTACTGCTTTTACTGTACCGCATGAAGCCTGACATGTTTCATGTCCTGTATCCAGTTTGGCTAGGGAAATTCCCCTAAGCCGTTCGATGTTAAACCCCTAGTGCAACTTCACGGATGATGCTGGTGAATTGATGGTATGTTGAACAAAATCTTTCGCTGTGAACTGTTGGCTGTGAACTGTAAACTTTTCTGAGAGGGGCAAACAACCTCACCTGTGATCTTGCACTAGGGCAGTGCAGGGTGGGTTCTCACAAGCTCAGTTTAAGCTCAGCATCGTTCTAGACATTAAAATTTTCCACAGGGTTATGCACAGCTGTGGACAACTTTCAGGCAACCTGTGGGCAGCCCTCAACAGCGCTGGATTCTCAGGGAAGGTGACAGTTGAGAAAGGCTGCACTTGCTATCATGGGGCATGACCCTAGAAGTGTTCGGAAGTACCATCACGGTGAACGTATACGACCAGAGGGACAAGCTGGCGGTGCTGGCAGATTCCAGCATTGCCCAGATGCTGCTGGATGCCCACGACATCGAGGAGCCGGTGGCCGTAGACGGACACAAATGCCTGGTGACCTACATCGAAGACCTCGACCTGCATGGTGTTTACACCGACAAAGACGTGCATTTCCTGGAAGTGATTTTTTCTCCCCTGTCTCCCCTGCACTGATTTTGCTGCACCGCTTTCGGTTTCCCGGAACCCCACCAGTTCAACAACAGCTTCAAAAAGCATCAAAAAGGTCCAAAAATGATCCCCACCTTCGCGGGTGGGGTTTTAAATGAATCAGCAATATTTTGTATTTGATGTTTGGATATTTTTTGTGTCATGAAACCATATTTGCTCTTCTGTTGATTTTGATGCTGCTGATTTTCATACTGCTGATTTTGATGCTGTGATAAATAAATTCTGGACGCTCTTTTTGAATCAAAACCAATTGTTTGCTTGCCTCAGTCAAAAGTTTATCAGTGAACAGAATGACCAAGAAAATCACAGATCCGAAAATGAGTCCAGCGGCAAGTGAAATCAGAAAAAGCATCTTGACCTCCTCCATAAATCTTTCATGTCTACAGGTTAATCCCGGTCACTGAAACTTCTCTGAAGGTCACTGAACATGTTCTGAAGGGTTCTGAATGAAACCTGAAGTCTGCAATTCAGCACCCAGAACAGGTGTATCACAAAAAAATCTGCCCCAGGTCAGGGCAGATGCTGTGGTGCAAATGCAACAAAAACTTACTCGAAAGACATGCCCATGATGTTGTATCCGGCGTCCACGTAGGTGGTTTCTCCGGTGATGCCACTGGCCAGATCGGAGAGCAGGAAGAGGCCCAGTTTGCCCACTTCTTCGCTGGTGGCGTTGCGCTTGAGGGCAGCCATTTCTGCAGCTTTGGACAGCATGCTGCTGAAACCGGGGATGCTCTTGGCGGCCACGGTGCGCATGGGGCCTGCAGAGATGGCATTCACACGCACGTTTTTGCTGCCCAGTTCGTAAGCAAGATAGCGGGTGGAGGCTTCCAGGGCAGCTTTGGCCACACCCATCACGTTGTACTTGGGCACCACTTTCTGGCTGGCGTAATAGGTGAGGGTGACAATGCTGCCGCCTTCGTTGAGCAGGGGCTCTGCATGGCGCGCCACCGAAACCAGGCTGTAAGCGCTGACCGAAAGGGCAGTGTTCCAGTCTTCCTGGGTGGTGTCCACAAAGCGGCCTTCCATGCTGGCACGGGGAGCGTAAGCCACCGCATGAACAATGTAGTCCAGAGAACCGGATTCGGCTTTGATGGTGGCGAACAGGGCCTCCAGTTCGGCTTCATTGGTCACATCGCACTGGGCGGTGAGGGTGCCCTGGTAGGGGGCGAGAAGCTTTTCCAGGGGGTCTTTCAAACGCTCGCCCTGGTAACTGAAGATGCATTTTGCGCCTGCCTCCAGCAATTTTTTACCAATGGCCCATCCCAGAGAGTAACTGTTGGTGACACCCATCACCAGAGCGGTTTTGCCTGACAGATCAATTCCAATCATGTAAGGTAGGTTACCACGCCTTTTCTGAACAGGAAATGCTGAAAACCTTTTTCATGCCTGCTGGTGTGCCTCAAAAGCCTGCTTTTTCTGCGGCTCTGGTGCAAATGGCGCAATTTAAACTTTGTGCAGTCAAATTTTGGATAGAATACAGTCTGTCCATGTGGTTGACCTCAGAGCAACTTTCCGCAAAGCACGGTTTCAGCAAGAGGCAGGGTGGGGTGTCCCTCGCGCCTTTTGACAGCCTCAACTTCGATGACAGGCAGGACGATCCTGCACGGGTTGCAGAGAACCGCCGTCTGGCCCTCTCTGCCCTGGGCTTTGACCTGCAGCAGGTGGCCCGCCTGAACCAGATCCATTCCTGTGACGTGGTGCAGGCCCGTCCTGGGGTGCAGACCGGAGATGCCCTGGTCAGCCGTGAAATTGGACAGGTGCTGGCCATTGGCACAGCAGATTGCTACCCCATCCTGTTTCATGACCCCGAGCATGGCGTGATTGGTGCTGCACATGCAGGCTGGAGGGGCACGGTGGGTCGCATTGCAGCCCTCACCTTGCAGGCCATGCAAGATCTGGGTGCAAGGCTGGAAACCATCCAGGTGGCCATCGGACCCGGAATTTCTGCCGGGCAGTATCCGGTAGGACCAGAGGTGGCCGCACAGTTCCTGCAGGCGGGTTTCCCAGAACGCTGCATTCCCGGAGGAACCCATCTGGATTTGCTGGAAGCCAACCTGTTTGTGCTCCAGGAGGCAGGCATCCCCACAGATCACATCTGGAGCGCAAAACGCTGCTCCACAGAACCAGACTTTTTCTCGTACCGTCGGGATGCAGGAACCACAGGGAGGATGTGGGCGGTGATTGGACTGTGAAACGCATTTTCAAACCTTTAAGACCCACCTTCATGGTGCGGGATGTCACCGAGCTTTCTCCAGATTTCCTGCAGGAATGGGACATTAAGGGTCTGATTTTGGATTTGGATAACACCTTGGTACCCTATAAGAGTAACGAAACAGCCCCTGAAATTCAGGACTGGGTCAAATGCATGCATGCATCTGACGTGAAGCTGTACATGGTCAGCAATGCCCTGCATGAACGGGTGGACTATTGGGTGAGGGAATTTCTGTTCCCAGGGGTGGGACTGGCTGCCAAGCCGTTTCCAAAGTTTTTCAGGCGTGCCTTAAAGGCACTTGGACTCCCTCCTGAGCAGGTGGCGATGGTGGGAGATCAGCTGTTTACAGATGTGCTGGGTGGGAATCTGGCAGGCATGCGCACGGTGATGGTGTCTCCCCTGAGTGACAACGCACTGCCGCACACCAAAGTGACCAGAAAACTGGAACGCCTGGTTCTGCACTTCTTGAAGGAGAACGCCAGATGAGTTTGACCATCAGTGACCGAAGGTTGGGAGCCATGCTGCTGGAGCAGGGTCTGATCAGCGATGAAGACCTGCACCGGGCAATTGAGGCGCACACCGCCATGGGTGGCGGGCGTCTGAGTGACATTCTGATCCAACACAACATCGTCAGTGAGCGCCGCATCGCCAAGGTGATCGAGGAAAACCTGGGCATCCCTCTGGTGGATTTGCTGAAAGAAACCCTGGATCCCTCTGCCTACCAGCTGTTGCCCGGGCAGACGGCCCAGCAACACAATGCTTTTCCTTTTGCTGCAGACCATGCCAGACGCATCCTCAAAGTGGCGTTCCTGGATCCTCTGCACAACATCTCGCTGGAAACCGTGGAAGACGACACCAACTATTCGGTGGAGCCTTACCAGGGCCTGCGCTCCCAGTTGCAGTGGGCCATTGCCAAGCATTACCCCGAACTGAACCTGCCCATTCCCGAGGTCACCGACATCGGGCATTCGGAGGTGGCCAAAGTCGGGCAGATCATGCTGCGGCGCGGGTTCATCAAGGAAACCCAGCTGACCGAGGCCCTGGCAGAACAGCAAAAATCCGGGGAGCCCCTGGGCCGGGTGCTGGTCCGCATGAAGTACATCTCGGAAGACCAGCTTTACGAGGCGCTTTCCGAGCATGCTGGGGTGCCGTTCATCCGCAACCCCAAAGACTACGAACCCAGCGACGAGGTGCTGGGCCACATGCTGCGCTCGGACGCCATCCGTTTGCAGGCGGTGCCCCTGGAAGAGCACTCTGGCGCACTGCTGGTGGGCAGTTCGGACTTCAGGAACCGTGCCGACATTGAAGCTGCCGTGGGTCGCCCGGTCAAACTGGCCCTGATCCTGCCGCAGGCCCTGCAACAGCTGATTGAGCGTTTCTATCCCGAAAAGAGCGCACTGGGCGAAACCCTGATGCAGCAGGGCAAGATCACCCGCGAACAGCTTCTGGAAGGCCTGAGCATCCAGCGCCGCACCCGCTCCAACAAACCCCTCGGGGAAATCCTGGTGGACCTGGGTTACCTGAAAGTGGAAGACCTGGAAGCGGCGCTTTCCAACCAGAAATCCAGCGGCACCCGCCTGGAAGACACCCTGGTGCAATCCGGCAAGATCAGCGAGGAAACCATTGCCCGCTCTCTGGCCTTGCAGCTCGGGTATGAGTATGTGAACCTCAACGAAACCCAGGTTCAACTGGCGGTGGCCCAGATGGTCTCTGAATCCACCTCACGCCGCTACACGGTGGTGCCAGTGCGCATGCAGGGCAATGCCCTGGTGGTGGCCATGAAAGACCCCCGCCACATCTTTGCCATTGACGACCTCAGGGTGATGACCGGACGGGAAATCATTCCAGTGGTGGCCCAGGAAAAAGACATCCTGAAGATCATCGAGCGCATCCACGGCAACACCGACATCTCTGCCCTCAACAAAGAGCTGGCAGGCATGCGCAAAGATGCCGCCAAAGAAGAAAACAACGTTCTGGACGCCCTGGATGACAACGCCATCGTGAAGGTGGTGGACACCATCATCCGGGAAGCTGCCCTGCAGGAGGCCTCGGACATCCACATCGAACCCAACCCCACCGGTTTGAAAGTGCGTTTCCGGGTGGACGGTGCCCTGCGTGAATACCAGGAACTTCCCAAGACCGCTGCCAACAGCATTGCGGCCCGCATCAAGATCATGGGGAACCTGGACATTGCAGAGCGCCGCATTCCCCAGGACGGACGTGTGCGCTTTAAAAAAGGAGCCATCGACCTCGATTTGCGTCTCTCGACCCTGCCCACCGTATACGGCGAGAAAATCGTGATGCGTCTGTTGCAAAAAGCCTCCAACATCCCGGAAGTGGAACAACTGGGCTTCAGCGAACACAACTACCAGCGCTTCATCGACACCATCGAGAAGCCTTATGGCATTTTCCTGATCACCGGTCCCACCGGTTCCGGTAAGTCCTTCACCACCTTCTCCATCCTGAAACGCATCTCCACGCCAGACAGCAACACCACCACCGTGGAAGACCCCGTGGAATACGAGATTCCCGGGATCAACCAGACCCAGGTGAATGTGCAGGCCGGAATGACCTTCGCCAAAGCCCTCAGATCGTTCCTCCGTCAGGACCCGGACATCATCATGGTGGGGGAAATCCGTGACGGTGAAACCGCCCAGATTGCCACCGAAGCCGCCCTCACGGGACACCTGGTGATTGCCACCCTGCACACCAACGATGCCCCGGGAGCCATCACCCGTCTGGAAGAAATGGGCGTGGAAAGCTTCAACATCTCTGCGGCACTCATTGGTGTGCTGGCCCAGCGTCTGGTGCGCCGCGTCTGCCAGAACTGCAAGGTGGCCATCAGTGCCGACCCGGAAGTGCTGCGCAAACTGGGCCTTCAGGAAAGGGACATCCGCAACGCCACCCTGTTCCGGGGCACCGGTTGCGCCAAATGCAACCAGACCGGCTACAAAGGACGCATGGCCATCCACGAACTGTTGGTGGTGGATGAGCACGTCAAACGGGGCATCAACACTGGCAAAGCTGCCACCGAGATCAAAGAAATTGCTTCCCAGCACTCGGGCCTGAAAACCCTCAGAACAGACGGTCTGGAAAAAGCCCTGCAAGGCATGACCACACTGGAAGAGATTCTGGGGAACACCAACGAGTAAAACCGACAGGAAAAAGGGTGAGCGACGCTCACCCTTTTTCCTGTCTCACAGCGAGCATTTTTCATGTCTGGAGTTCATTACATTTCAGTAAGAATTTTGCACGTGTGAAAAGCTACAATGGATCAAGACCGCCAGGAGGACAACTATGGCTTTAGATTTGGCAGAAATCCTGCGTTACTCTGTGGAACGCAAAGCTTCCGACATCATCATCACTGTGGGGATTCCCCCCCAGTTCAAAATTCACGGTGTGTACACCGGAGCAGATTTTGAAGATGTGACCCCGGTGGATGCCCGCCGCATCATGTACAGCATGATGAACGAGCGCCAGCAGAAGATCTTTGAAGAGAAACGCGAGATGGACTTCTCTTTTGCGATGCGCAACCTGGGCCGTTTCCGTGTGAACGTGTTCATGCAGCAAGGCGTGGTGGGGGGCGTTCTGCGTTTGATTCCCACCGAGGTGAAAAGCCTGGCAGAACTGGGCATGCCCGAAACCCTGCTGGATCTGGCCTCTGCACCCCGTGGTCTGGTGCTGGTGACCGGACCCACCGGTTCTGGCAAATCCACCACCCTGGCCTCGATGATCGACTGGATCAACATGAACAAGAAGAAACACATTGTGACCATTGAAGATCCCATCGAGTTCACCCACCCGCACAAGAACAGCATCGTGAACCAGCGCGAGATCGGTGCAGACACCTGGGATTTCAACAATGCCCTGCGTGCGGTGTTGCGTCAGGCCCCAGATGTGATTCTGGTGGGCGAAATGCGTGACTACGAAACCATCAAAGCCGCTGTGACCGCAGCAGAAACCGGACACCTGGTGATGGGAACCCTGCACACCAACAGTGCCCCAGAATCCATTGACCGTATTGTGGACGTGTTCCCCGAGGAGCAGCAGGAGCAAATCCGTGTGCAGCTTGCCAACAACCTGGTGGGCATTGTCACCCAGCAACTCATGCCCAAGAAAGGCGGAGATGGCCGTGTGATTGCCTACGAGGTCATGACCGCCACCCCAGCTGTGCGTGCCCTGATCCGTGAAGGCAAAAGCTTCCAGATCACCAGCATCATGCAGACCAGCATGCAACTCGGGATGGTCACCATGGATGCCTGTCTGGCCAGCCTGGCCAAGAAAGGCATCATCACCGAGGAGATGGGCATGGAGCGTGCTGTGGACTCCAAGGAATACACCCGTCTGATGAAGAGCGACAGTGTCACCTTGCCCCAGTTGCCTTCGATGGCCGCGCAGCAGGCCCAGCAGAATGCAGCAACCACAGGTCGTGGAGGTGCCGCAGGCCAGCCCCCCAGCAACCTCGGTCGCAGTGGCACCCCCGCCGCAACCCCCAACCCCAATCCCAACAACCCCAACTCCTCTGGAGGGTTTGGTCGCAAGTGATTTCCGACAGCCCACGACGCAACGTTGTGGGCTGGTTGCTTTTGACAGCAGGTGCAGCAAGCCAGCAGACAGCGGTTTTGCAGCCCCTTACAGCCCTGTACAACCCTGATCTGGACCCTTAAGATGAGGCCCAATGGAGCAAGTGACTGCAGTTTTCAAGGCCCTGTCCGACCCCTACCGCCTGCGCATCGTGCAATTTCTGGCCGAGCCTGACCTGCAGAAATTGCACAGTTCGGCGGGGGTGTGCAGTGCAGATTTGCAGGTGTTGCTGGGGCTCTCCCAACCCACCATCAGCCACCACATGAAACTGCTGGTGCAGGCTGGATTGGTGCAACCCAACCGTCAGGGCAAACTCACCCACTACCACCTGAGGCCACAGGGTTTCAAGGAAGTGCAGCGTTTTGGCAAACTGTACCGCAAGCTCGCCAGAAACCAGGTCAAAAGCAAATGAGATTCCAGGCGGCAGGGTCAGTGGCAGGGTCACAACTGCAAGGAATTTGCAACGGCCCGAACACGCCAGAACGCCTGTGCTCCGCACAAAAAATTGCTAGAATACCCTCAGAGACTGTCCGACAAGCCGACATGGATGCAAGAACGTTTGTGCCTGCTCGCTTCGCCTAGCAAAGCCCGGCCTGGACCGAACTTTGTGGACAGTTCTGAGCGGTCTGGAAAGCACAAGGGGCCTCAGGGCCTTTTGCCCGAGTTGCTTGAAGCATGAATCAGGATCACCCAGGAGAAACCACACGCATGGAACAGTATCCCTCGGAGTTTGACAGCCGACTCAGGCAGCTCCTCAACAACCAAACCAATGCGGCCGAAGCCCTCAAGTCCCGCTATCCCGAGGCGGCCAGCAATGTGGCGGGTTATGCCAGCCATGTGCAGGAGGTGCTGGACCAGAGCGGACTGGCGGCGCAGGCAGGCAGTGTTTTTCAGCGCCTCGGCGAAGTGATGCTGGAAAACAGCCAGCTGGATGCGGCCATCCGTTATTTCACCGAAAGCCTGAAGCGCAACTTCCTGGGTCCCGAACCGGTCCTGTATGAAGTGGCTTTCCAGAGCCTGCACGATCTGGGGGTCAGTTACCTGCGCAAGGAACGCACCGATGTGGCCCTGGATTTCACCCAGCGGGCCCTGCAACTGGCCCAGAACCGCAACGACCAGAAGCGTCTCTCTGACAGCAATTACCTGCTGCATCAGCTCTTTGTGAAGATGGGCAACCCGGACCGGGCCCGCAAGTACCTTGAGGCTTCTGGGCGCAGCGCAGACGGTCAGGTCCCTGCTCCTGCAGCTGTGGCCACTGCGAACCTGGAATACCATCCCATGCTGGAAGACGTGATCAGCGAAACAGACCACCCCCAGCTGGTGACTGCGCTGAAAGACAACTTCGGGCAGGCGCTCGCTGATCCTCCAGCCTACATCCAGCGCAGCCTGCAGGCCATCCAGGAAGCGGGTCAGGGCGCACAAACCATTCCCTGGCTGAACACCCTGGGTTTTGTGATGGTGGATTCGGGCAACCCGCAGGTGGCCCAGCGTTACTTCCGGGAAAGCCTGGGGCGCAATTACCAGAAAGGCGAACCCCAGAACTGGCAGCAGGCCTTCGAGGCCTTCCGGGAACTGGGCCGGGTGTGCCTGGAACTCAAGCAAACCGAGGCCGCCCTGGAATTCACCCAGAAAGCCCTGATCCTGGCAGACCAGAACGGGGTGATGCAGTACAAGTCGCTGGCCCACTACCAGCTTTCGGACATCTTTGAAAGCCTGGGCAACGAGGAGCGCGCCACCTTCCACCTGGCCGAGTCGATGATGTACACCCAGCAGGCTTCCCTGCCCACCCAGCGCGAAGAAGAACCTTCTGCACCCAGTGTGCCCTACGATGACCGTCTGGCCGATGTGCTCAGGCACGAAAGTGCCAACCGTTCGCTGGCCGCCCAGTTCGGAGAGGCCTTCCAGTCTCCCCTGGTGTTCATTGAACATGCCCTGAAAGTCATGCAGGACAGCGGTCTGCAGGATCAGGGTGCCCGTTACTTCCTGACCCTGGGCATGGTGGTGGGAGAGTCCCGCGATGATCTGGCTCCCCGCTACTACAGCGAAAGTTTGCGCCTGAACTACACCTCTGGGGCCAACCCCAGAGACTGGCCGGTGGCCCACCAGACCTTCATGTCGCTGGGGTACCTGAACCTCAAGCAGAACCGCACCGATGTGGCCCTGGAGTACGCCCAGCGTGGACTGTTCCTGGCCCGCGACAACAAAGACACCCCCCGCACCTCCCAGACCCACCAGCTCCTGCATGAAATCTTCAAGGGCATGGGCGATGAGAAACGGGCCGCTTACCACCTCTCGGAAATTGACCGGGTGCAGCAGGACGCTGGCGTGGGGGCCAAAACCAAGGCCATGCCCCGCTTTGACCGCCGCCTGGAGAACCTGCTGCAAGGCCAGACCAAAGCCCTGGACGCCCTGCAATCTGCCTATGCAGACGCTGTGCCCAACCCCATGCGCTACAGCGAGCACCTGATCCGCACCCTGCACGACAACGGTCTGGACGCTTACACCTCGGAAGCCCTCAGCATCCTGGGTTCTGCACTGGCAGATCTGCAGCATTACGATGCCTCCACCCGCTATTACAGCGAGAGTTTGCGCCTGAACTACAACGGTCAGGCCAACCCCCAGGTCTGGGAAGCCGCCTACAGCGCCTTCATGGGTCTGGGTCGGGTGCACATCAACAAGAAACGTGCGGATGTGGCGCTGGAATACACCCAGCGTGCCCTCTACCTCGCACGGGACCAGAAGCACGAGGAGTTCACCTCCCAGGCCCACCTGCAGCTCAGCATGGTTTTTGAGTTGATGGGAGACAGCAACCGGGCCAAGCAGCAAATGGAACTGTCACAGACCATCAGCTTTGATGAGAATGCAGCCAGCAAACAGGCAGAGCCCCAGGAACCTGAAGCCCCTGCCCTCACCGAAGTGGAAGCCCTGCAAGAGCAACTTGAGAAAGCGCAGCGTCAGGTCAGCGACGCCGAGTACCGCATCAAACTGCTGCTGCAATCCCTGCCTCTGGCGGTGGTGGCCACCGACGTTGATGGAAACATCGCCTACTGGAACCGGGAAGCCGAGCGGGTCACCGGAACCCCTGCCTCCATGGCCATGGGCCACCCTCCCCGCAGCGACCTGCCTGGACCCAGAAATGCAGACCGCTCTGAAGTCACCATCAAGAACCTCTCCAACGAGACCATCTCGCTGGAATGGTCGGATGCCAGCAGCAAACTGCCCATCTCCGGCTGGTCCCAGTGGGGGTATGCCCGCATGCAGGATTCCAGCCTGTCCCAGATTGACACCCTGCAGGAGAAGGTCAAACAGCTGGAAGCCCGCAACAAGGAACTGGAAGCCCGTTCCCGTCAGGAAATCACCGATGTGCGCGGCCAGATCGATGCCAACACCAGAGACGCCATGACCGGACTTTACAACCGCCGCTACATCGACCAGCAGCTTCCCTTCCTGATTGAGAAATCCCAGCGCACCAACACCTACCTGAGCCTGGCGGCGTTTGACATCGACAACCTGCGCACCATCAACGAGAGTTTCTCCTACGAGATCGGGGATGAAGTGATCAAGGCCTTCACCGCCATTCTGAAAGAAGAAATTGGTCCAGCCGCCATCCTGGCCCGTTACGGCAGCGAAGAACTGGTGGCCGTGATGCTCAACACCGTGGACCTGGCGGCTTACCAGACCTGCGAAAAAGTGCGCAATGCCGTGGAAGCCTTCGACTGGAACAGCATCGCTGCCAACCTGATCGTGACGGTCAGTGCAGGCATCTCCTGCACCGCCCAGACCGACGAACCCGAGAACCTGCTGCGCCTTTCCATGGAAGCCATGCGGGACGCCAAGAGCACCGGGAAAAACAAGGTGGTCATTTCCTGATCTGAGTTCACAGTTTTCAGCGCTCAGTGCGAAACGGGCTGTCCCGTGAACACGCAGTCAGAGCAAGACAGTTCACAGTTCACAGCAAACTTCAGAAAAGCCAGAGATGCTCTGGCTTTTCTTTTTTCTGCCCTCAGAAGCCCGGTCTGGTCCTGCAAATGTGCATGCCAACTGTAAACTGTCCACTGTAAACTGTAGACTCTAAAATCAGTGACTGCCATTCATACCCACATTTTCGACAATGGTTTCCGGCTGGCCCTGGAAGAACGCTCCACCCTGGGCGTGAGCCTGGAACTCCACCTGCCTTTTGGCAGTGCCCTGGACCCTGCAGGCAAAGAGGGCCTGGGTGCCCTGATCGCCGAGTGGATTTTTCGGGGTGCAGGAAAGCATTCTGCCCAGGACCTCCTCAACCGACTGGATGACCTGTCCACCGGGCGGGGCAGTGGTGGGGTGAGCAGCGAGCACATGCCCTTCAAAACCTCCTGCCTGCCCGAACACCTGCCAGAAGTGCTGCAGCTGCTGGGAGAGGTGCTGCAGGAACCCCACCTGCAGGCCGCAGAGCTGCGCAGCCTGAAAGCCCTGGCCCTGGCAGACCTGGAAACCGTGGAGGATTCTCCGGCAGATCAGGCGCAACTCCTGTTCCGGGAAAGCCTGCTGGGACCGGGATATGGTCATTACCCCAGTGGCACCCCGGAAAGCCTCAAAGCCATCCGCCACCGGGATGCTGTGCAGCATGTCCGCAAGCTTTCCCTGCAGGGGGCTGTGCTCACCGTGGTGGGCCCCCTGGACTGGCAGCAGTTGCTGGACACCGTGCAGCAGGTTTTTGGAGGGTGGAACACCCCTGCCCCCACTTTTCCAGAAACCCGGTTCAATGCGCCTTTTGTGCAGCACCACAGCAGCCCCAGCCAGCAAACCCACCTGCTGCTGGCCCATCCTGCTTTTCAGCCTGGAGATGCCCAGTGGTATGCCTTCATGCTGGCGGTGAATGTGCTGTCTGGTGGGTCTTCCAGCCGCCTGTTCGATGAGGTGCGCGAGAAGCGGGGTCTGGTGTACGGGGTGCATGCAGGCATTCAGGTGGTCCGAAATCTGGCTTACCTGCAAACCTACGCCTCCAGCACGCCAGGCAAAGCCCAGGAAACCCTGGACGTGACTTTGCAGGTGCTTTCCAGCCTGAAATCAGGCATCACCGATGCAGAGCTGCAACACGCCCGCACCGGGGTGCTCAGCGACCTGATCATGAGCGGCGAGAATTCCCGGTCCAGGGCCGCCCAGATGGCCCGCGATCTGTGGCGACTGGGGCATGTGCGCTCTTTGCCAGAAATCCAGCACAGCGTGCAAGCTGTGACGCTGCAAAATGTGCAGGACACCCTGGACACCTGGACCCCAGAGCTGCTGGGGATGTTCACCCTCGGACAGGAGCCCCTGCGTGTTTCTTGAAACCACCTTGCCCAACGGCCTGAAAGTGATTGGCGAACAGAACCCCGAAGCCCTCAGTGTGGCCATGGGCTTCCTGGCCCGCGCAGGTTCCAGAGACGAGCCTGCCCACCTGAATGGGGTGTCCCATTTTCTGGAGCACATGCTGTTCAAAGGGTCAGAGGAGACCCGTGCCCAGCAGATCAACCACCAGTTTGATGCGCTGGGGGCCAATTACAACGCCTTCACCAGTGAGGAGGTGACGGTGTATCACGCTGCCGTGCTGAAAGAACACGCCAGTGCCTTGCAACACCTGCTCACTGAACTCCTGAAACCCGCTTTTCGTCCTGAAGATTTTGAGCTGGAAAAACAGGTGATTCTGGAAGAAATCCAGATGTACCAGGACGACCCCATCTCCCGGCTTTTTGATGCCGCCCGTGAAAACTTCTGGGGCAGCCACCCTCTGGGCCAGAGCGTGCTGGGAACGGCAGAAACGGTGGGCAATTTACAGGTGGAAGAGCTGCGGCAGTATTTTCACACCCTGTACGCTCCCAACAACCTGATTTTTGCCGTGACCGGCGCTTTTGACTGGGAGCAGGTGGTGTCCCAGTTGCAGCAGGAAACCGCCTTCTGGCAACCCAGTGAAGTTCAGCGGCAACACCCTGAATTTGTCCCCACCTTCGAAACCCAGCGCCTGAAAGAAAAACAGCTGAACCGCAGCAGCATGACCCTGATGGGCCGTGGGCTGGCCTCCACCGATGAAAAGCGCATCCCCATGAATGTGCTGGTGGAGTTGCTGGGCGGAGAAAACAGCCGCCTGCACTGGAAGCTGGTGCATGTGGGTCTGGCAGACGAGGCCTCGCTGAGCCATGTGGATGCAGACGGCATCGGGTACCTGGAGGCGTTCATCTCGGCGGAACCCAGAAAAGCCAGAAAGGCCCTGGAGGTCTTCCATCAGGTGATCGCTGAAGCCCGTGAGAACCTCTCTGAAGCTGAACTGGCCCGTGCCCGCAACAAACTGGCCCTGCAAGCCGCCTTGCGCTTTGAGACCCCCTACAACCGCCTCTTTCACCTGGGGCTGGAGTTTCTGTACACCGGGCGCTACCTCAGCACCGAGGAGACCGTACAGGCGATCTTGCAGGTGCAGATGGCAGAGGTGCAGGACCTTCTGCACTCTCCCCTTTTTGACCAGTGGAGCCTCACTTTGCAGGGCCCCTGACTGGAATCCGCATGGGTGGGGGCGTATGATTGACTGCAAACCATCCGATCAGGAGTCAGCATGCACAGAGACAAGATTCTGGTTGTACCTGACCTTCATGGCAACCTGCATCACCTGAAATGGGTGGTCGAAACATTCCCCGCACACTTCTATGTCTTTCTGGGCGACCTGATTGACCGTGGACCGGAATCTGCCAGTGTGGTGCAAAAAGTGCGTGCCCTGGTGGACTTTGACCGGGCCGAACTGTGCCTGGGCAACCATGAAGACCTCGCCATCCGGGGCATCCTGGACGGCCAGAACGAGGTCTTTTACGTGTGGATTGCCAACGGAGGACTGGCCACCCTGCGCAGCTACGGTCTGCAGCAGCTCCGGGATTTCCGGGGCACCGAACTGGAAGAGGATTTGCAGTGGATCCGTGAACATGCCCTGCCCTACGTGATGCACCACCATGCCCTGATTGCCCACGCTGCCCGTCCCCGTCTGGGACACACCCCGGATGGCGACCTGATGGTGATCGGAGACCATCACATCTGGGACCGCCCCACCCTGCACGATCTGCAACCCCTCCCGGCAGGGGCTTACGACAGCGTGCATGGGCACACCCCTTTTGCCCATCCGATTGTGCTGAACAACGACGCCTACTTTCTCGACCTTGGTGGTTTTCACAGCGACCGCTTTGTGGTGCTGGAGTTGCCCTCCCGCACCCTGCACGCTTACCACCAGGACATGCAGGTGCAGCACATGACGGCAGGAGAACTCATGGAGGACAGCCATGCCTGATCTGATCACACTGGAACCCGGCATCCACTATTTTCCGGGGGGCGTCAACATCGGCATCATTGAGGATGTGTATGGCAAGTGCCTGATCATTGACACCGGACTGGACAGCGACCATGCCCGCAAACTTCTGAAAGCGCTGCAAAGCTGGGAACTGACCCCGGCCGCCATCCTCAACACCCACTCGCATGCAGACCATTACGGCGGGAACCACCTGATCCTGCAGCGCCACCCGGAAATCGAGGTGTTCGCTCCTCCGCTGGAAGCCGCCATCATCCAGCACCCCATTCTGGAACCGCTGTACCTGTTCGGGGCCAGACCCATCAAGGAGTTGCAAGGCAAGTTTCTGATGGGCAAACCCAGTCCTGCCGTGTCCATTCCCCAGACTGGACTCACCCAGATTGCAGGCGTCCCACTGGAACTCATCTCGGTGCCCGGTCACGCCCATGAAATGTACGCGGTGCGCATGGGCAGCGTGCTGTTTGCTGCAGATGCCCTGTTCGGAGAGGAGGTGTTGCAGAAACACCCCCTGACCTACTGTGTGGACTCAAAAGCCCAGAAAGACAGCGTGCGCACCTTGCAGCACCTGGAAGGCATCGAGATCACCCTGCCCGGGCACGGCAACCCCAGCAAGGACCTGCAGCACCTCTGCACCACCAACCTGGAAAGCTTCCAGAGCACCACCGATGCCGTGCTGCAAGGGCTGGACACCCCATCCACCATCGATGAGGTTTTGCAGAAAACCTGCCAGAGGCTCAACATCCACATGCAGGCCCCCGCTTCTGTGGTGCTGAACCGGGGCGTGGTCAGTGCCCACCTGACCGAGCTGCTGGAAAGCGGGCAGGTCAGGCAGCAGGTGAGGGACAACCGCTGGGAGTGGGAAAAAGCAGAAAGCTGAAGGGCATTTGTTTACAGCATCACCCCTTCTCACCCATGGAAGCGCTTATACTATTTCAGAAACATGAAGCGTCTGTTGTTGCTGGCGGATTACGTCCATCCTTTCGTGTACCGTGAGGGTTTCCCCCAGGGTCTGCCCGAGGTGGATCTGGTGCTGGCTGCAGGGGATCTCCCTGCTTACTATCTGGAATTTCTGGCCTCCACCTTGCCGGTTCCGGTGCTCTACGTGCCCGGAAACCACCGGGATGAATTCACCCTGAATGACCAGCATGAACTGGTGCCTCCCGGAGGCGTGGAGAACATCCATGGCCGGGTGCTGGAAGTGGCGGGCCTGACCATTGCAGGCTGGGGCGGCGTTCCCAGATACCGTGAAAGCGATCACGGCCACTACACCCCCTGGCAGGCCAGGGTGGGACTGTGGAGGATGGACCTGCAAATGAAGCTCAAACGCAAAAGCAAAATTGATGTTTTCCTGACCCATGCTCCTCCTGTGGGAGAACATGCAGGAACGGATTTTGCGCACCGGGGCTGCCCTGACCTCACCCGCTTCATGCACCAGCACCAGCCGCGCCTGATGGTGCATGGTCACATCCATGAATATGAGGGCAAGAAAATCCAGTACCAGGATGGACCCACCCAGGTGATCAATGCCTATGGTTACCGTCTGGTGGAATTGCCAGAACTGGCGCAGGATCTGCCAAATGAGCGTCTGGCCTGAAGATTTGAAACTGCTGGTCTACCGCTCAACGCAGCAAGCCAGAAGGTGTCTTTGTTTCTGAGGATTTTTCCTGACCGCCCGATGGGGGAACCCTCAAAGAACCAACATGCAAACACCACTTCCAGCTCATCTGCTGGCGTTACACTGAGGTCAGCTTTTCCCCCACTTCCGAGGTGTCTTTAAGGGTGCACACCTCGGAGGTTTTTTTGGGGGAATTTTTTTGGATGCTTATTTGAATTCATCCCACCATGGGAGGGGCAAAAAATTTGTTGATCAGGTCTGTGTTGTGGGCTTGCAGGGCGGCCAGCAGGTTGTGACACCTTTGCTGGAAGGCTCTGGCATCTTCCACCACCACCAGAAGCTGCAACACCCGGCTGTGTTCCCGGCGCAAATACACGTAACTGATGGTTGCAGAGGGACCCGTCACCACCTTCTCGATGTCCCTGACCCTGAGGGATTCCACACCCCCACCCACCGTGAGGACCAGGATGAAATCCCTCAGGCTGTCTTCCGGGTCGTCCTGTTGGTTGTTGGTGTTGTGCGTCATGGACCACCTCTGCTGAAAAGCCTTGATGCCCTGTGGTGGGCAAGCCTGCTTTTACTGTAGACAGTGGCTCTGAGGTCGCACTGAGAGCCGATTCTCACAAATGAACAAACCCTCCATGTTCGCCTTCATTAAGGTTTCAAAGATTGTCTTCTGGTTTGCTGGACAGCATTTTTCCAGCAAACCAGAAATTTCGGTTTTTGTTACAATTGAACCCCAGCCATTCATACCAAAAAGGCAGGGGAAGCTCTGCTAAGGTAGCAGTAAGCCTTACAGCTTCCCCCGAGTTCCGGAGAATCTCTCGGGGGTTTTTTGTTTTGTGAAATGGGCTTTTGGTCAGGTCCTTTCAGGAATTGCTTTGCGGTTGAACAAACGACGAATCAGCAAGTAAGCACTGAACAGCAAACTTCCTGCCCCTGCCACCAGCAATCCACACCACAGCAGGGACATCAGGGTTCTGAAGGTCACCTCGGTGATGTCATTGCTGGACTGGCCTGCCAGTGCTGCAGTCATGTCCAGCGGGAAGAGCATGATCCACAGGGCACGCACCATCACACCCAGCAGAAAGGAAACCAGAAAAGCCACCAGCAGGTTCATGACCTGATTGTGCAGATTGAAGCTGACGGAGGCCCTCCAAAAGCATTGATCCATCCTTTAAGTGATCTTCAATTGCCCTTCAGTTGTGGGAAATGCTTCTTAAAAATTGTGGGGCTTGTAATGGTTTTTTCCGATACAGAAGCGAAAATATAGGGACTTAAAATGGATCATCCTGCAGAAACGTCTTGTGTTTAAAAGCAATCAATTTTAAACAACAGGAGTTTAAAGAACAAGAAATTTCAAACGAGAAGAAACACAAACCGGGCAATATGATGTCAGTCAGGATGATCAACAGGATGATCAACACGCCATGATCAACCACCGCTGCATTGAGACCATCATTGCATCTGGCAAAAACGAAAGGAGTTTTCAATGACCACTTCACAGAATCAACCTTCACAAAATCAGACCCAGGAGCAAAAAACCCTGCAGCAGCCCACCGATGTGGTGGTGCAACTGGAAAAAGTTGAATACGAATTGATTGCCCACACCGCAGAACGCCAGGGCCTCACGGTCTCTGCCATGCTGCGAGAACTGGCCATTGATGAACTGAGGGACCGCATCAAGGGTGGCAGGCTCCCCATCACCGAAGATTATCCGCCCAACCTCAAGCAGACGGCGCAGATTCTGGGGGCCACCAGCAAGGACCTGGCCCACAACATCCTGCACCAGCCCAACAAAAAAGCCGAGGACAAATCCCAGGAATAAATCCTCCGTGCTAAGAAAACCGGACCTGATTCACAGGTCCGGTTTTCTCTGGTTCGAGATAGAAGGCTTACTGGATTTTCTGCTCGTTGCCCCGCAGCTCTTCATGAATCAGGAAGCCTGCCCGTTCAAAATCACTGAGGCCATGCTCGAAGGGTTCATTGTCCCAGCCTGCGCCCAGAGGACGGTACAGGTCCACCTGCACCTGGTCCTGGTCGCAATGGAAAACGGCCCGCACCCTTCTGCTGCCATCTTCGGTGCCCATCACAAAGCCATCTGAGTCTGCGGCTTCGGGGTTGACCTGCAAACCGGTGTTCCTGAATCGACTGTTGATGCTGTCCTGAAATTGTTGCTTTGCAGTCAAAATTTGTTGTTCTGGTGTGTTCATTTCATCCTCCTGTAGAGGAATTCTACGTCCCAGGGCAGAAATCACCGCAACAATCTTTACAGAAGTGGAACTTCGCAACCTGAGACTCAAACAAGTGAAAACCTTTAGTCTTGTGGATCTGTGACCGAATCGTCCCTTTTCGCTTATGATGGAGTTACTTCTGTTTCAGCACCTGGATGGCGCAACGGTCTGGGTCTTGTGTGGCCCCTGTGGATCCGTGCCCTGCCCGGTCTGATCGCTCCAGACCTGTCCATTCCAACCCACCTGTAAGGAGTTCTCGTGAGCAAACTCAGCACCCAACAACGGCATGCTCTGATTCTGGATGTGGTGACGCGCAAAGGAGAATGCCGACTGGAAGAACTCAGTCAACTGGTCCAGGTGTCCATTGCCACCATGCGCAGGGACATCGCCACCCTGGAGTCGCGCGGCCTGGTGGAACGCACCTGGGGCGGGGTGTGTGTGGCCACCCCGGTCAAGTACCTGCCTTCCTTTCTGGATTCCGCCAAAAAACACGCTGCAGAGAAAAGGGCCATTGCTGCAGTGGCCGCCAGTCTGGTGCAGCCCGGCATGGTGATCGGCCTCTCTGGTGGGTCCAGTTGCACCGAACTGGCCCGCTGGCTGCGGGGCAAGAAAATCACCGTGGTGACCAATGCCCTCAATGTCGCCATGGAGCTGTACAGCCACGGTCACACCAAAGTGCTGGTGGCCGGTGGGCAACTCAACATGTACTCCTACGAACTGGTGGGAGACAACGTGCGGCAAACCCTGCAGGAACACCGGCTGGATCTGGCTTTCCTGGGTTGCACAGGCATCACCCCTGAATTTGGCTTCTCCATGCGGGACGAGCCAGAAGCCATTGCCGCACGGGTGGTGTGCCATGCTGCAGAGCGCTGCTACGTGCTGGCAGACCACAGCAAGGTGGGCCGCCACACCCTGACCCGTTTTGGCACCGTCCGGCAGGTCACCGCCCTGATCACCGACGATGGGGTGCAGGACCAGCAGCGTGTGGCCCTGGAACAGGCTGGCCTCAAGGTGCTGGTGGCTCCAGCCCTGACCTGATTCTGTCCCTCTTCCCCCTCCTCGCTCGTTACACTCGCTATCCTCCCCCGCATGGCGGGGGAGGATAGGGCGCAGCCCGAGTTGGAGGTGGAGCTTAAGCTTCCGTCAAAACAGGCTGTCTGGCCACCTCGTAGAGGTGCTTCAGGCCTGTGGGTGAGAACAGTTCATAGAGGGCGAGCACCCCTGCCCCGTACAGCGAGGTGAGGGTGTTGAAGCGGGTCAGGCGCACGTTGGTCTGTTCCCGGTTGATCAGCATGGTGCGCTGTTCCAGCATTTGCTGCAGGGGCTCCAGCAGCGCCTCCTCGGCCAGGGAGAGGTCTCCTCCCAGAATCACTTCTCCGGGGCTGAACAGGTTGACCACGTTGGCAATGGCAATGCCCAGGTGCTGTCCGGCTTCCTGCACGATCAATGTGGCCAGTTCATCTCCTGCTTTGGCAGAGAGGGCCAGGTGTTGCAGGCTGCTGTCTGCCCTGAGCACAGACTGGGGGTACTGGGGAAGCAATTCCAGCATGCGTTGCAGCAGCATCGCCCCCGAGACATAACTTTCCAGGCTGCCCGGATACCCGCTGGGACCGACGGGGCCGTTTTCGTTGATGCTGGTGTGCCCGATTTCTCCGGCCCCACCTGAAACCCCCCGGTAGATCTTGCCATCGATCAGGATGCCTGCCCCGATGCCGGTGGCGCATTTCAGGTAGATCAGGTGCTGGTCGCTGATGCCACTGAAGTGCAGTTCGGCCAGGGCACCCAGGTTGGCGTCGTTGTCCACGTAAACCGGGGTGTTGAAGCGGCGGGACAGGGCTGCTGCCACGTTTTCATTGTTCCAGGAGGGCAGGCTGGGCGGCTGGATCACCTGTCCGGTTTTGTAATTGACCGGTCCTGCAATGCTCACCCCGATGGTGGCGATGCGGGTGGCTTTCTCGGGGTGTTTCTTTTTGAAGCCCTGGATCACCTGTTCAAGTTCCTCGTAGGTGTCTTCGGGGCTGTATTCGCGGTGGTGTTCGCAGGAAACCTGTTCAATGATGTTGCAACGCAAATCCATCAGGGCCACGCCCAGGTGGCGTTTGCCGATGTCCACGGCCAGCAGACAGGCTGCGTTTTCGTGGAGCCTGAGGATGGTGGGTTTGCGGCCTCCCAGGGAGGCACCCAGACCGAGTTCCAGCACCAGGTTGACATCCAGCAGTTCTGAAACAATGCTGGAAATGGCACTTCTGGAGAGTCCGATCCGGCGGGAGAGCTCTGCCCGGGAAATGTCTTCATACCAGAGTTTGCGCAGCAGAATCAGGGTGTGCTGCATTCGAATGGCATTCAGGTCTAGGGTTTCTGACCGCATGTGACTCACTCCTGTAGGGGTAGGTGTTCTTGAGTTTAGCATTTTGTTTGTTCGAAAAACAAACAACCGTGGGCCGCGTTGTCATGCTTTGAAGCACTTTCACGCACCCAACCCCTAAAGCTCCCGTTCACTCCATAGTATAGCGCTTCTCTTTCACCTTTCTGAAAATGCACAGCTGTTTTTCAGGAAACCCAGCCTGCACTTCAGAGAGATTCAACTTCAGGAACAGGGTTTTTCAGAAGGAGCCCTTGAATTTGCTTTCATTTTAGCAGATCGAAGGAAATTTTCATGCAGATTGAAAGCATCTCAGGGCCGTCTGGACCAGGGAGGGGAAAGCTGCAAGATGGTCTCTTGCACCGGGCAATCGGGATGGTGTGCCTCTGGCAGGTATCCGGTGCTGAGCAGGAATTCACCCACAATCTCTCCTCCCACAAAACGGAAGGTCTGCCTGAAAAGTTTGACCCAGTCTGCTTTTGTTCTGGGATGGTGCTGATCCAGCCATGACCGAAAGGAGCCATGCTGTTCTTTTAAAACCAGCAACCGCCGGGCATTCTCGATGGTGGCCTCGATTTTCAGACGGTTGCGGATGATCCCCGCATCCTGCATCAGGCGCTCGATGTCCTCTGTGGTGTAAGAGGCCACCTGCTGCAGATCGAAACCATCGAAAGCCACCCGAAAATGGTCTTTCTTCTTCAGGATGGTGCTCCAGGAGAGGCCCGCCTGGTTGATTTCCAGCACCAGACGCTCAAAGAGCAGGTTGTCTTCTGAGAGGGGAAAACCATACTCGGTGTCGTGGTAGTGCACGTGCAGGGCGTCCAGCTTCCCGGATTGCACCGCCAGACAGTAGCTGTGTTGCTGGCCCTGTTGCTGAGGAAGGGTCTCTGGCTGTTCGGTCATGCTGTTCAGCGTAGAACCCGACCCCCGCACTTCTCCATAGGCCATCGGCGCTATTGCCTGCCCAGATCAGGCAGGTCAGACTCAGGGCAAAGGAGGATCTGTGATCCGAATCAAGGTCAGCCCTCTGGATCTGTCCAGGGTGCGTTTTGCTTTCAGTCCACTGTGGGAATGTGTGGCCAGTTTCATGGTCTACCAGAGTCCGGGCTTTCATGCCCTGCACCTGCCCTGGATCAAGGAGGCACGCAAACTGCTGGGTGATTTTGACACCACCCTGCTGGAAGCCCTGATTCCCAGGCAACTCGGGAACCCACCTTATTACATTCCCGATTTTCTGACCCCTCCCCCCCTCACCCCATTTCCAGTGTTTGAAGAGGAGGTCAAGCAGATCCTGCAAACATCCACAGCACAGGTGGTCTATGAGCTGAACAAACTCTGCAGCCTGCGAGAAACCCGCCCAGAAGTCATCGATGCTTTCCTGCTCGAACCCGAGTTGCACCTGCAAAAACTGGTGGACACCCTCAGGGCCTACTGGGACCGGGTGATGGCCCCTTACTGGGTCAAAGTGCAGGTGTTTCTGGAAAACGATGTGCTGGTGCGTTCCCGCACCCTGGCCCTGGAAGGCCCGGAGCAGCTTTTCTCGGGCATTGATCCCACCATCCGCTATGAGGATGGGCACGTGCTGATTGACCGGGGCAGGCACGAAGACAGCGACGCCAGAGGGCGCGGCATTGTGCTGGTGCCGTCTGCTTTTGTGTACCCCAAGAGCATGTCCATCTGCGAGGAGCCATGGCAACCCACCCTGTTCTATCCGGCCCGTGGGGTGGGCCTCCTGTGGGGCAGTGCTCCTGCAGAGAACCATGATCAGCTGGAAATCCTGCTGGGCAACAGTTGCGCAAAAGTGATGCTGAACCTGCCTGCCACCACCCTGGAACTCACCGAGCGGCTGCACCTGGCCCCTGGAGCCATTTCCCATCATCTGGGACGCCTGAAAAACCTGGGGCTGGCAGAGCCGCAACGCATGGGCCGCTTTGTGTATTACCGCCTGACCCCCAGAGGCAATGGCCTGCTCACCCTCTTCAAGGACGATTCAAAATTTTTTGAATCCATTGTCGCAAGCCCTTCTGCAGATTAACCTGAAGCCATCCAGGAGCACCCAGGCCTCACAGCAGGTCTGAGGGTTTCTCTGTGTTCAGCCCATTGTCCTGACACCTGCAGATTCTGCCCGAATCTGGTCCTGCTTCTTGCAGGCCCGGACAGCGAAAATACACCCAGAGGGGGTTTCATGCCACGTTCCCAGTTGTTTCAAATTCAACCTTTCACCCGCTACCTGACCGGAAATGCCATTTCTGCCATTGGTTTTGGCATGCAGTTCATTGCCTCAAGCTGGATCACCCTGGAACTGACTGGAAAAGGCTCCAGTGTGGCCTGGCTGATGGTGGCCCACGCCCTGCCCGGTCTGCTGTTCAGTCCCTTTGCGGGCGTGCTGGTGGACCGTCTGGACCAGCGCAAACTGGCCGCCCTCACCGATTTTGTGCGTGCTCTGGTGGTGCTGCTGGTTCCCCTGCTGTACCTGAGCGGTCATTTGCAGGCCTGGCACCTGTACCTGATGGAATTCCTGGTGGCCCTGGGAGACACCCTGTGGAGGCCTGCCACCGTGGCCATGGTGCGCAAAGTGGTCCCCAGCCCACTGCTTTTGCAGGCCAACATTTACACCCGAACCGCTGTTCAACTGGGCATGATTCTGGGGGCTGGGGTGGGTGGTTTTGTGCTGGCAGGCGCTTCACCCATGTGGGCCATGGTGGTCAATGGGATCAGCTTCCTGATCAGTGCAGCCTTCATTGGGAGCATCCATTTTCAGGACCCCCGCAGCACCTCCAGTGAAAAAACCCCCAGAATTCAGCTTTTTGCAGACATGCAGGCAGGTCTGGCCTACATCCGGCAGAATCCCGGACTGGTTTTGCCCTACATCATCATCAGCATGGTCTGGACCACTCCCCAGACCCTGAACACCCTCTCGGCGGTTTTTGCAAAAGATGTCCTGAAGGTTGGAACCGTTGGCTTTGGACTGATCGATGCAGGATGGGCGGTGGGTTCGGTGGTGGGCAGTTTCCTGCTCTCCAGGCTGGTGCACAAACTGGGACGGCCCCGCCTGATGGTCCTGTGGCTGTTCCTGCTGGCCAGCATGGTGTTCCTGCACGGGCAATCCTGGAGCCTTGTTTCAGCCATCATCACCACCGTGCTGATGGGATTTTTTGTGTGCATCAACGTGGTCTACCAGACCCATGTGCAGGAAGAAACCGCCCTGGAATTTCAGGGCCGGGTGCAGTCCACCTTCAACACCCTCTACTCGGTGCTGGTGCTGGGCATCTATGTGTTCATGGGCTACCTGGGAGAGCATTACGGCCCCAGACTGGCTTTCACTTTGCAAAGCCTGGTGATTGTGGTGGCGGGGGTGCTGGCCGTGGTGCGCTTTGGTCCCGAAGCCTTTGGCAGGAAAGCCCCCCGCATTTCTGAGCAGCAGGCCTGAAGTCTGGCCTCAAGGTTCAACAGAAAGAGCCGCTCCAATGCGGCATTTTTCCTGTGTCCCCTCAATCCTGCATGAACTCAAAGGGCACAAACTCAAAAACATGCCCTTCAGGGTCACACACCACCAGACCCTGCTCATCCCGAAAATGGGAGAGCCCTGACTGACGAACCCGCTTTTCCACTGCGTCCACATCGGCCAGGAAAGTCACGGTGGCGTGTTCTCCTCCCAGCATGTCTGCCAGACCCACCTGCGGATCCCAGGCATACAGCCAGCGTCTGGGTGTGAACAGACCATCCCTTTCAGGCCATGGTCCCAGGGTGAACTGGGCAAAGTTGCGGTCTTCCATCTCTTTCAAGAAGGCGAAGCCGTAAGCCTCTGGCAGGCGCTGTTTCATGGCTGCGTAATCCTGAAAAGCCAGCGCCACTTCCCTGAGACCCACCACAGGCAAACCTGTTTCAGCAGCCTGGCCAGGAGGAACCACTGGAAAACGCTCATCTTGCACATCCACTTCTCGCAGTTCCAGACCGTGAAAAGCCGGATCCCAGAAGTACAGTCCAAGGTCTGCAGGCTGGTCTCCGCTGGCAAGGTCGATCTCCTGCCAGGGAATCCCATGCTGTCCCAGATGTTCTCTGGCCTGTTGCAGGGTGCCTTTTGGAATTTGCATGGCCCAGTGCACATGGCTGCCCCCTCTGGCCCCCAGTTGGGAGAGGCGCTCAGACGGGACCTGTCGGGTGATGGGCATCCACAGATGAAGCTGCTGCCCGGAAGAAAATTCCAGCGTGCAGGTGCCCTGTTTCTCATCCAGAGCCTGCACTTTGAGGCCCACCACCTGCTGATAAAAATCGCAGGCCTTCTGCAGGTGGTTCACTTCCAGGGTCAGGGAAAACAAATCCAGGATGGGCGAAACTTCAGAGGTCATGCTTGCTCCTTTGGCACCACCGAAATGGTGCCAGAACGCTCCAGAATGGCGTATTTGATCTGGTCCAGCCGTTCAATGCCCTGGCTGGTGCGGGCCGCTTCCAGAATGTCTGAAAGGTCAATGCGGGATTTTTTCAGGTGGGCATCCAGCACCTTGCCCTGATCGATCAGGATCACCGGAACATCGTCCATCCAGCGTTCCAGCAGGGGGGATTTCTGCTTGACTTTCGAGAGCAGGATGTCCAGTCCGATCAGGGTGACCACCAGAGACAGCACCCCCACATAGGAGTAATCCTGTTTCATGAAGTAATTGTCCACTGTTTCGCTGATGATCAGCAGCAACACAAAATCGAAGGTGGTGGTCTGGGCCAGACTGCGCTTTCCCGCCACCCGGAAAATCAGCATCAGGGAAAAATACAGGATGGCACCGTGCAAGATGGGTTCCATGTTTCCTCCTCAGGGGTAAACGAAATGACGGATTTCAACAGCAGGATCTGGCTCCAGGGCCAGATCCCCTTCAACACGGCCTGTTTGCTGCGGAATCAACTTCATCTGGATGGTGGCCCCTCTGGACAGGGCATGAAAAGCCACCCGATACTTTCCATCCTGAATGGTCATTTTTTCGGGTTCAGGCTGAATGGACTGGATCTCAAAAGCCTTCAGGTAATCCTGGGCCAGGGTCAGAACAGGATGTTCAGCGTCCTGCTGCAGCTCTGCTTCCAGCAAAGTGGGTGTGTCAAGATGCAAAAAATGCTCGTACTGGACTTTCAAACCTGTCCCTTGAACGTTGCGGTGACTTAAAAACCCTGGCCCCAGCAATCCAAGCAAACCCAGCAGGATCAGCAAAAACATGGCCCACCAGCCCACATGCTGAATTTTCCACTGCAATTCGCTGTGCTTTGAATCTGTGTCAATGTCCAGATCGCCATGACGTTTCACTTCAGCCATGATTCCCCCTTGATCCATCCCATCAAAATCAGCCCTGCTTCCAATTTAGGAAGCAGGGCTGCAAGAAAAGTGAAGGAGACGTGGAGCTCAGACTTGCTTTTTCTTGGCTTTTTGATCAGGGCTGTTTCAGCCAGCTTTTGCTGTCAGGATTTTCTGGGCTTGTGGTACCCTCTGGGCTCGTAAGGCTGCAGGTCTTCCAGCCACAATGCCTCCAGGTCTTTGAGATCCTGGCGGTAATCAAAGTGCTCTCCCTTGCCAGGATCGGGTTCCAGTTCATCGAGAATCTCGAAGCTGAAGTTTTCCGGGCCATCCTGATTCCAGTCTTGCTGCAAAGAGCGCACCATGCAGCTCCCCATTTTCAACTGGAACTGGTAGGCGTTCAGTTTGGCCTGGGCGTGTTCACTGGCTCCCAGCAGCACCTTGCCGTTCTTGTGGTTGCGGATGATCCAGATGCCCATCAGGGGCGTGAAGCCTTTATATTTCTGGGACATGGGTTTCCCTCCAGTACTGGCTGCCACTGGGCGTGCGGGACAGCAGCCCTGCATCGATCAGGCTGCGGCGCAGCAGAAAAGGGTCTCTGGTAAAACCCAGCAGCAGGGCATTGACTTCTTTTTCAGTGTACTTCTGGTCTGCCGCAAAAAGCAGGGAAAGTTTTTCCAGCAAAGCCCGCTTTTTGTTGTTTTGCTGTGGAAGTGCTCTCAGAACACCATTTTCGTCAAAAGCCTGTTCCAGAAGTTGAAAAAAGGGGCGGTTTTTTTCCAGCCAGGGATGTTGTGCCTTTTGCTGGGCTTCCTGAAAGCGGTCCAGAGCCAGGACGTAAACTGCGGCATCCTGTTTCACCAGACCTGCTTTTTGCAGTTTGCCGAGGTGGTGTTCTGTCTGCTGGGTGTTGTAAAGCAATGCGACCAGGTCTAGCAGGCTGTGGGGTCCGGTTTGCAAGGCTTCCAGCACCACCTGCCTGTGTGGGTGGTGCAGCAGAAGGAAATTTTTGAGGTGGGTGCTCTGCAGCATGGGATGATCCTTTCGATATCTATCAAAATGATTTTACAGAGATCGAACAGTCCCCACCATCGCCAAAAGGCTTAAGGGAAACAAACAGACCAGATGTTGCCTATTCTGGGGTTCGCCAGTATTTGCCGCCGCCCCCCTCACGTTGCATGAAACCCAGTTCCACCAGGTTTCTTCTGAGGGTGGCGGTGTCTGCATGGAAACGGGACAGCACCGCATTGACTTCTTTTTCGGTGTAGGTTTTTCCCTGCTCGAAAGGCTTTGCCACGTAAGCCAGCAGCACCAGCAGTTTCTTCTGCTGGGTGGGAAAAGCTTTGATCCTGCCGTCTGCCTCCAGAAACACCTGCAGCACCTTGGAGGCGTATTTGTCCCCATCTGCCTGCACCTCCAGAAGCCCTGAAAGCTGGGCAGGGTTGACGAGCACCTGAGACATCAGATTCAGGGTTTCCTGCCGCACAGAGTAAATGCTGTAATGCCCCTGTGCAGCAGCATCAACCAGCCCTGCTTTTGAGAGCCTGCTCAGGTGGTGTGAGGTGGTGGAAACCCCAATTTGCAAGGCCTCAGCCATTTTTTCCACTGAACGGGGCCGGGCAGCCAGCAAACCCAGAATGCGCAGGCGGTTGGCATCGCCCAGGGCTTTGCACACCTCCAGAACCTGCTCGGGGGAAAGGGTCATGGTTGCCATGATACCGAATCAGGCTCCAGAATCTTCTGCATCTTCTGCATCCCGCAACAGAAAATCGGTGATGATCTGGTTCAACACCCATTTCCCTTCCTCGGTGGCCTTTAAAACCCCTTCCTGCAAGGTCAGCAATCCTTTGTTCAGGTGTTTTTGCAAAGGTTCCTGGTACCTTTCCAGCACGTCCAGACCACTCTGCCGGGTGAGCAGAGCAAGGTCCACCCCCTGCTTCAGACGCAATCCCATGAACAGGGCGTCCGTCACAAAATCTGCAGGGGCAATGTCTTCGATGTCACG
Source organism: Deinococcus roseus (assembly GCF_014646895.1). Lineage (NCBI taxonomy): Bacteria > Thermotogati > Deinococcota > Deinococci > Deinococcales > Deinococcaceae > Deinococcus > Deinococcus roseus. The sequence goes on along the minus strand of NZ_BMOD01000021.1, from coordinate 4,004 downwards.
CTCTGTGAAAGGCATTTTCAGCCAGTCATAGAGTCTGGGATTGGTGATCCGCTGTGACAGCAAATTTGGTCTGGAGGTCGGGTAATGCCCGGAAGCCCCCGGTCCAATGCCCAGGTAATGCTGGTTGGTCCAGTACGCCAGATTGTGCCTGGAGTGGGCTCCCGGACGGGCATAATTGCTGATCTCATACCGCTCGAAGCCCTGCTGGGTCAAAAGTTCAGCGGTCAGCTCAAAACCCTCCCGCTCGTCTTCCTCACGGACCTGCACGCCCCGGCGGTAAAATTCGGTGCCCTCTTCAATGGTGAGGGTGTACGCAGAGATGTGGTCAATGCCCAGTTCAGACAGACCTTTGATGTCTTCCTGCAGGTGCTGGCCCGGAACCGCCGTGATCAGGTCGCCAGACACCCGAAAGCCCACTTCCAGCAGGATCTCGATGGCCTTGCAGGCCTGCTGTGCATTGTGCTGCCGGCCCAGAAATTTCAGGGTGGTGTCGTTCAGGCTTTGCACCCCCACACTGGCCCGGTCAAACCCCAGGTCTTTCCAGAGTGCTGCACGCTCCAGGGTCACGGTGCCCGGATTGATTTCCAGGGTGTTCTCTTCCTGGCCCCAGCCCAGCCCTGAGCGCACGCTTTCCACCAGATGCACCATCTCTGCATCCCGCAGGAAAGACGGGGTGCCCCCCCCGAAATAAACGGTTTTGAGGTCCACAGGGTAAAGTGCAGCCTGATGTTGCACTTCCTCGCAGATGCGCTGCAGGTACTGCTCCACCATGCCCGAAGTGCGGGTCAGCACGTGAAAATCACAGTACGGACACAGGGTCGGGCAGAAAGGCACATGCAGGTAGAGGTGTTTGACAGGGTTCAGCATTCTGGGGTCAACATTTCAGGTTTCAGGGTCAGGTTTCGAGGTTTTGCAAGGCCAGTGGTGTTTTTTCCCACCAGAGCTGCCAGGTTTCCAGGGCACGTTCGGGAGAACACACCACCACCGGAACCCCCAGTTTAGTGCATGCGCTGGCCCACAGATCGGGAAGTGCGTCACCCTGTCCAGAAAGGACACTGTTCCAGGCCGGGTAACTGCCTCCCTCCTGGTACACCAGTCCACTGGTGGTGTCCACATGCCGCTCCGGGAGGTCCAGGGCTGGCCCACCCTGCAGATCGCGTCCCAGGACCATCACCCCACGCACAGGGTGCTCCTGCAAAGCCCGTTCCAGGGGCAGCGCAGTGACCTCTGGCAGCAGCAACACCTGCAGCCTCCCTTTAAAAGCTCCGGGCAAACCCTCCAGCACCTGTTGGACCTGCACATGTTGAGAGGTCAGGCCCACCATCAGCCAGTCGTACCCGCCTGCAAGCCCTTCATGGCAGACCCAGATGCCGTCGTATGCGTCCTGCCAGACGGTCAGGGGCACCTCACACCTGCACTTTCAGCAGGTCCATCAGGATTTTGAAAGGGCCAAGGTGCTGGGGGTGTTTCTGGAAAGTGAGCTCTGGGTGCCACTGCACCGCAAAAATTCCATCTCCCTGATATGCCTCGACCAGACCATCTGAGCTTGTCGCAGCCATTTGCAAAGATGGGGCCAGGGTTTTCACCGCCTGATGGTGGTAGCTGTTCACCCGGAGTTTCAATTCTGGATGGTGGGCAGCCAGCAGACTGCCCTCTGCAATGTGCACCTCGTGGGCCAGATTTGGGGGCAGGGCTTTCTGGGAGTGGTCTCCCCAGAATTCAGGGTGGTTGGGAAGGTGCTGGTAGAGGTTTCCACCTTCAAAGACGTTGATGGCCTGCATGCCCCGGCAGATTCCCAGGATGGGCAGTCCTGCTTTGCGGGCCGCGTGGTAGAGGGCCACTTCAAAAGCGTCCCGCTCCTCATCCACTTCTCCGAGGCCCAGCACGGGTTCTTCCTGGTAAAGGCCAGGATGCAAATCCACCCCTCCACTGAACAACACAGCGTCCAGTTGCTTCACGTACAGGTCAGCAGCTTCCGGGAGGTTGGGCAGCAAAACGGGTGCACCTCCGGCATCCAGGACCCCCTGGGCATAGAGTCTGGAGGTGCCATTGAACAGGCGCTTGAGGGCAGGGTCAATCAACTGGGAGGTGGTGATACCCACACGAGGAATGCTCATGGCTGCATCTTATCAAGTTGGATCCAATCTGGGGCATGTGGCTTGCACATCCGTCTATCATTTTTCGCGCCATCTGTTAACATGGTTGGGAGACCCAATGCGCACCCTGATTTTCTCTGACATTCACGCCAATCTCGAGGCCTTTGAAGCCGTGTTGCAAGACGCCGAGAAACGCCAGTATGACCGCATGGTTTTCCTGGGCGATGCCATCGGTTACGGAGGAAGCCCCGTTGAGGTGCTCCAACACCTGGTGGCTCTGGGGGTGCCCAGCATTCAGGGGAACCACGAATCCAACCTGATTCGCCTGACCCGCAACCAGCAACTCCTGATCAACGCTCCAGCACAACTGGCCCTCAAGTGGCAACTGGACCAGCTTTCCGAGGCAGATTTGCTGACCATCAACGGCTGGGGCAAAACCCTGCGCCTGGACGCCACCCAATCCCGCTTCAATGAGCTTTTGTGCGTGCACGGCAGCCCTTCCAACCCGGACAAGTACCTGGACAGCACCTCCCACGCCCGTGAAGAATTCACTTTGTGGGACGGACGGGTCTGCTTTTACGGTCACACCCACGTTCCCATGATCTACTCCACCCTGGAAGGTCCTGTGGGCGAATGGGTCAAGAGTGCCCCCATGAAAGGCAACGCCCGTGCCGTGATGCCCCCCAGGGCACGCTGGATGCTCAACCCTGGCAGTGTGGGACAGCCCCGCGACGGAGATCCCCGTGCAAGTTACGGCATTTTTGATGATGCTGGAGCAATCTTTGAAGTGTTCCGGGTGGAATACGACTTCCAGACCGCAGGACGCAAGATCATCAATGCGGGCCTGCCTTCCGGTCTGGCAGACCGCCTGATCATCGGACGCTGAACACCAGACCATGAACCCTTTCCAGATCATCGGACACCAGCAGGTGATGCACACCCTGCGCACCCAGTCTGCCCATGCCTTTTTGTTGCTGGGTCCCCAGCGGGTGGGGCGCAAAGCCCTGGCCCACTTCATTGCGGCACTGGCCAACTGTGCACATGGCACCGCCTGCGGAAGTTGTCCGTCCTGCCTGGCCATTGCACGGGACACCCACACCGATGTGATGTTCGTGGCCCCCAAAAGCGAAACCAGCACCGGAAAACAGGCCCGCAGGAAAATCATCCCGGTCAAGGTGATCACCGAACGCCGAGACGAAGGCCACGACTACGACCAGCACGTGGTGGAGTGGCTGCAGATTGCTCCCCACACCCGCCGCAAGGTGGTGATTTTTGACGGTGCAGAACACCTGAATGCAGAGGCCGCCAACGCCCTGCTGAAAACGCTGGAAGAGCCCCCCCACCGGGCCATGTTCGTGTTCATTGCCGAGGACCAGCAACTGGTGCTCCCCACCATCATGTCCCGCTGTGCCCGCATTTTTGTGCCTCCGGTCCCGGAAGCCGAAATGCACCAGGCCCTGTTGCACCTGGAAAACCAGATTGACCCTGACCTGCTGGCTTTTGCCGCAGGCCGTCCTGGCGTGCTCTTCGAGCGGGAAACCGTGCGCGAAGCTCTGGTTCAGGCCCGTGAACTGGTGCAGGGTCTGGAAAGCAGCATGCTGGACGCCCTCTCCGCAGCCGAAAAACTGGAGAAATCCTTCAACCCCGAATGGCACCCGGAAGCCTTGCTTTTCGCTTTCAGGCACCACCCCCTTTCCGTGCGCGCCAGGGCAGACCAGGCCCTCTCAGAAGCCCTGGAACGGCTGGAACAGTACGCCAATCCGGCCCTGGTGTTTCAGGTGCTGGCCCTGAAGTTGCGGGAAGCGCTGGGAAGGGTTTAAGGTTTGGAGCCGAGAGCCGAGAGCCGAGAGCCGAGAGCCGAGAGCCGAGAGCCGAGAGCCGAGAGCCGAGAGCCGAGAGCCGAGAGCC
>NZ_BMOD01000020.1 GCF_014646895.1 Deinococcus roseus | reverse complement strand
GCAAAACATGTGCCCCTCAACTACTGGTCTTCCAGCTGGATTCCTGGCATCAATGCGGCCCGTCCCAACACCTTCACGCTGGGCGAGGTGTTCCTGGAGAACGACTCCAACCAGCTGAAACCCTACCTGGATGCAGGCTTTGACTCCACCTTCAACTTCCCGCTCAGAAAAGCCATCGTGGACAGCGTGGGCAAGGCAGGAAGCCTGGACATTCTGGCAGGCAAGGTGCAGGATTACGTGGGCAACCTGGGCATCAACCGCGCACTGTTGCAGGTCAGCTTCCTGGACAACCACGACGTGCAGCGCTTCATCAACGAACCTGGTTTCGGTGTGGCCGAAAACGAAATCCGTGCCCGCTACTCCATGGGTCTGGGCCTGATCTTCACCCTCCCTGGTATTCCGCAGATCTACTACGGAGACGAACTGGGTGTTTATGGCGGTGGCGACCCCGACAACCGCAAAGACATGCCCTCCTGGTCCTGGACCGATGCAGGCAGAAACGCCACCCAGAGCGGTTACCTGGCAGGCGGCGGCAACGCCAAGACCACTTTTGATTTCATCAAGAAACTCGCCACCCTGCGCACCGGCAACGAGGCCCTCTGGAAAGGCGGTTACGCCGAAATGTGGCGTCCCAACGGCGGAAACAATGTGTACGCCTTCTACCGCGGCAACAACCTGAACAACCGCTTTGTGGTGGTGGTCAACAACGGCACCGGGGCTTCTGGCAACATCCCCCTCAACATCAATGCCAACACCGCCATTCCCGCCACCGATCGGGGTTACATGGCAAGCGCCACCTATGACGATCAGGCCGGACGCGGCGCACCTGCCACCGTCACAGCAAGCGGCGGAACGCTGAACGTGAACCTGCCCGCCAAGAGCATCGCCATCTACAAAGCCCGCTGAACCCAACAACAATCCAGAACAGCAAAATCCCCCGACCACATGAGCCGGGGGATTTTTTGATGGGCGTTTACAAATGGGTGGGAATGCTCTGTGGGAACTTGAAGAAGTTTTCGGGGTCATACTGCTTCTTCACATCCACCAGACGGGGCAGATTGCCTGCGTAGTAGGCTTTCAGGTAATCCTTGATGTAGTGGTCCACGTAATTGACGTAGGCCCCCACCGTGTAAGGCAACATGGCCACCCGGAATTCCTCGGCCCAGGCGATGGTTTTCATGCCGTCCTGGGGAGCAGTCCAGTAGGCATCAAACTGGATCACAAAAGTGGCATCCCGGTAATACATGGCGGTGGCATCTTTGGGTACCCGGTTGACCGCCCCACCGGCACCCAGCAGTTGCAGCATGGAAGGCTGACTGGGAGCGCTGGACAGCAAAGGCACGGCTTCCAGGTGTTTTTTCATGAGCTGGATGGTTTCCAGAGACAGAATCTGGTTCACGATGCCAGAGCTGCTCTTGAAGATCTGCTGGTCGGTGTGGGGATTGATGTTGCCCACCGGAGAAATCGGATTGAGGCCCAGCATCACCCGCGTGGCCATGATGGCAGGCAGGGTCTGGATGTTGATGGAGATGGGTGGGATCTGCAACATGGGGGCCAGCAGTTCCTGAATTCTGGGCAGTTCCAGATCGCTGTCCGGGGTGTACTGTCCGTACAGTTTGACAATCTTGGGGGCCTGCTGGGAAACAGTGTGTGGCACGGCCAGCATCAGGATGCTGGAGATGCTGTCGTCGGTGGTGGGGGCCCAGTGCTGGAAAGCGTCCACCACGGCTTCAAAAGCCTCCCACAGGTAGTTCACTTCAAAGAGCACCACAGTGCCAATTTCATGCACCTTGAAGGTGAACTCGGTGGCAATGCCAAAGTTGCCCCCTCCCCCACCCCGGCAGGCCCAGTAGAGGTTGGGGTTTTCGGTTTCGTTCGCGACCAGCAGGTTACCGTGGGCATCCACCACCTTGACTTCCAGCAGGTTGTCGCACATCAGGCCCCACTTGCGGGAGGTCACGCCAAAACCGCCCCCCAGGGTCAGTCCGGCCAGTCCCACAGAGGCTCCAGTGGCTCCGGGCAGGGTCACACCCACCTCGCCCAGCGCCTCGTACATGTCCACCATGGCAATGCCCGCTCCGATGGTGGCAGTGCCTGCATCTCTGGACACCCGCACAGAATCCAGTTCGCTGACATCAATGACCACGCCACCCTTGACCAGTGAGGAGTACGCCTCGTAGTTGTGGCGCCCAGCACGCACCCGGAAAGGCAGATGGTTTTCACGCACATACTTGATGGCATTCTGCACATCACCTGTATCCTGACAGAACACCACCGTGATGGGTTCCTGGCGGTCATAAGGGGCCCAGGCTGCAAAGCCTTCGCGGGCCTCGTTCCAGCCGGGATCTTTGGGGGGGAGGACGCGTCCGGTGAGTTGTGCTTTGGCGGTCAGTTGCTGGGTCATGAATGGCCTTTCCGCACAGTCAGGCTGTGCCGCTCAGTGAAGTCAAAATCAGACAAAGATGTGCTGCAAGTTTATCCCACACAAAAAAATGGGCGCATCCCTGATTTCGGGATGCACCACTAGGGGTTTTCAGGTATTGTCACTGCAGGTGTGACCCCTCAGAGGATCATTGCTGTTGCAGGCGTTCCAGTTCTTCCATTTTCTGGCGCAAACTGAGGGGACGCATGTCAATCCAGATCTCCTCAATGTGCTTCAGACAATCTGCTTTCAGGCCATGAAACCCTGTGTCCAACCAGCCCAACGGCAATTCCCGGTCTGCAGGCCAGATGCTGTACTGTTCTTCGCCATTCACCACCACCATGTAAAGGGTGTTGTCTTCACGCTCATCCATGTTTGGGCCTCCCTGAATCCATGGTAGCCACATCCCCAAAATGGTGACTCAGGGAAAACCCCAGCCAGAATGTTTCCGTCAGCTGTGATGGGCCACCCAGATGCCTCTGGACATGAAGCTGTACGGCTCAAACTTCGCTTTCAGACCTGCTTTTGTGAAGGCCTGCTGCATCTCTGCAGGAGAAAACAGACCCAGCACATGCTCCTCCTGATGAAAATCAATGCCCTGGGGGGTGCCAATCATGTAATGGAATTTGATGATGCTCTGGTTGCCTCTGCGCTCAGGGATGTGCATGCGGCAGACCTTGATGTTGCGCAGCATCACCTCCCGGACATGCACACTGGGCGGATCGGTCACGAACTCCTGGGGGGTCAACCAGGGTTCCACCAGCACCACCCCTCCGGGGGCCAGGTGCCGTTTGAAATGGTTCAGGGTGGCCTGCAGGCGTTCCAGGGTCTGCACATATCCGATGCTGCTGAACAGGCACAGGATCACATCGAATTTCTTGCCCACCTCAAAATCCGTGAGGTCTCCAACAAAGACGCGGGCCTGGGGTGCATTTTTGCGGGCGATCTCCACCATGTTGGGGTCCAGATCAAAAGCTTCGGCCTGAAAGTCCGTGAAATATTTCAGGTGACCTCCGGTCCCACAGGCCCCTTCCAGCAGGCGTTTTCCGCCGTTGCCATGCTGTCTGATCAGCTTCTGGACCAGAAAAGCCTCGGTATGGTAATCCTTGAAACTGTGGATGGCGTCGTAGAACTCAGCAGTCTTGGAGTACATCAGTGTTCAGTATAAAGGCTACTACACCACTTCCAGGGCTTTCGGGCGGTAAGCCACAGCTTCTGCCACATGCACCTGCTGGAGGTCTTCACTGCCTGCAAGGTCGGCAATGGTGCGGGCCACCCGGAGCAGGCGGTCATATCCCCGTGCAGTCAGAGAAAGTTGCTGGCTGACCGCCATCAGGAAGGCAGCAGCATCGGGTTTGAGCTGCGTCACTTCCCTGAGTTTCTGGCCCACCAGAACAGCATTGCGCTGCCCCTGACGGCTGTGCATCAGGGTTCTGGCCCTGTTGATTCTCTCCCGAACAGCTGTGCTTTTTTCGCCTTCTGGAGCACGGTTCAGTTCTTCGATGGTGAGCCTGGGCACCGTGACCACCAGATCAATGCGGTCCAGCAAGGGGCCAGAGATGCGGGAGACATAACGGGAACGCTCTGCAGGCGTGCAGGTGCAGGGTTTTTCAGAGTCGCCTGCCCATCCGCAAGGACAGGGGTTCATGGCGGCCACCAGCTGAAAACGGGCCGGGTAGGTCACGCTGGCCCTGGCCCGCGAAATCTGCACGATGCCATCTTCCAGGGGTTGCCTGAGGGTTTCCAGGCTCTTGCGGTTGAACTCTGGGAATTCATCCAGAAAGAGGATTCCATGGTGGGCAAGGCTGACCTCTCCGGGTTTGGGGATGCTGCCTCCCCCAATCAGGCCAGCATCACTGACGGTGTGGTGGGGCGCACGGAAAGGCGGGCGGGTGATCAGGCCTCTGGCCCCCAGTTGCCCTGCTGCACTGTGAATGCGGGTGACTTCCAGCGCTTCTTCATCGGTCAAGAGGGGAAGCAGGCTGGTGGCCCTTCTGGACAGCATGGTCTTGCCACTTCCCGGACTGCCAATCATCAACAGGTTGTGGCCTCCGGCAATGGCAATTTCCAGGGTTCTCTTGGCCTGGGTCTGACCCTTGATGTCACTGAGGCAGAGCAGTGTGCTTTCCAGGTCTTCCCGCTCGGGTCTGGGACTGGGAGCAAGCGGATGGGTACCCTTGAGGTGGTTGAGGGCTTCCAGCAAGGTGTTTGGAGCGTACACCTCCAGACCCTCAATCAGTGCGGCTTCTGCGGCATTGAGGGAAGGCAGCAGGACTTTTCTGTTCTGGCTGCGGGCCAAAAGTGCCATGTTGATCATGCCAGGAACCGCCCGCAAACTGCCATCCAGGGCCAGTTCTCCCGCCACCAGGTATTCATCCAGGGCATTCTGGGGCACCAGACCCTGCGCCACCAGCAAGCCCAGAGCGAGGGGCAAATCAAAAAGAGGGCCTTCCTTGCGCAAATCTGCAGGGGCCAGATTCACCGTGATGCGTGAAATGGGAAAAGGCAGGCCGCTGTTGCGCAAAGCTGCACGGACCCGTTCACGGGATTCAGAAACGGCCTGGTCGGGCAGGCCCACCAGATTGAAAGCAGGCATGCCGGGGGAAACATCCACCTCGACGGTCACTGCAAGAGCATCCACACCAATCAATGAAACGCTTGAAATCTGAGCCAACATGCCCACATTGTACGGGCGGGTTTCAGCGAAATGCGGTGAGCGTGCCATCCATGAATGCCACGTAAAGGGTGGCATCCGTGAGCAGAGGGGTGGCCTGAATGCCACTGGCGGTCTTGACCTTCCAGACCACATCTCCGGTTTTTTCGTTTAGGGCAAGCAGATCTCCGTCTTCGCTGGCAACGTAAATCAAACCCGAGGAGACCACCGGACTGGCGGTGATGCGGGATCCCACCGAGCAGGTCCATAGGTCATCGCCCGTGTGCAAATCCAGGGCATACAACTTACCTGCCCAGGACCCCATGTACACCCTCCCATCGTGCACTGCAGGGCTGCACCAGACCTCCCCTTCCAGGTCGTAAGTCCACTCCAGCACGTCTTGCGGATCGGGCATGTACCTGCCGTTCTGCAAAGTGAGCTTTAAAGCATGCAACTCTCCTTCCCAGGTGGGAACCAGCAGCATCAGGTGCTCTCTGGAAATGGGAGCGGCCACTGGCGTGGCATGCACACTGCTGAGTTGCAGCTTCCAGAGGGATTTTCCACTGACCGCATCCAGACCGTACACCCAGCCTTCCTCATCGGCCAGCATGATGGTGCTCGCCCAGACGGTGGGGCTGCCAGCAAGCGGCGACTGTGTTTTGAAAGCCCACTTCATCACCCCGGTTTTTTCCTGCAGGGCGTGCAAATGGCCATCCCTGGCCGCCACAAAGTACAGATCTCCAAAACGGGTGGGGGCTGTGGTGATTTCGCTTCTGGCCTGGTGCCGCCAGTGTTCCACCCCGGTGCGCACATCCACCGAACGCACCACCCCATCCCAGGAGCCGTACACCAGACGGTCTCCTTCCAGGGTGACGGGAGCAGTCACCTCGTCTCTGGCTCCGTATTCGGCGTGTTTGCGGCCTGTGTGCTCATAAACGGCCACGGTGCCTTTTCGGGTGCCCACAGCAACGAAGTCCCGGTCTCCAATCACTGCAGATGGCCAGGACACATCTGTTCCCAGGCGCACCGACCAGAGGGATTTGAGGGGGCGGGTGAAAGTGGGGCCACCTGGGTGATACCCTGCACGGGCGAGTCCTCCCCGGTACTGACCAGGGATGGTGTTCCTGAGCAGGTTTTCTCTGGCCTCCTCAATGACTGCAATGGCACTGGCTCCACTCATGGGGCGCTTCTTGGGATCTTTTTCCAGGAACTTCATCACTGCATCGGCCAGGGGTTCAGGCACCGCTGGATTCACCTGAGAAGGATGGAGGGGTTCCTCGTAGACGTGCTGGTACAGCACCGCCTGATCGTTGTCTCCGGCAAACGGCACCTGTCCGGTGAGCGCGCGGTACATCACCGCCCCAAACGCATAAATGTCCGAGTGTGGCCCGACCATGCCCCCTCTGGCCTGCTCGGGGGCCATGTAATGGGGGGTGCCCAGCGTATATCCCGTGCGGGTGAGGTCGCGGGTCACGTCCTGCGAGGCATATACCAGCCCGAAATCCATGATTCTGGGCAAACCGTCCATGCCAAACAGGATGTTGTGTGGGGTGAGGTCCCGGTGGATCATCCCCTTCTCGTGCATGTATTCCAGACCGTACAGCACAGCACGGGTCACCCGGAAGAAGCGCTCAAAGGATTCCGGAGTGGCTTCCAGGGGTCCGACCTCATGGAAAGCCCCTCCGCCCAGCAATTGCATGGTGAAAAAAAGCCGTCTGTCCTCGGTGTGTCCCAGATCGTAAATGCTCACCACATTGGGATGGGTCATGCGGGCCAGCGTGCGAATTTCCCGTTCAAAACGGTGCCGGTCTGCCGGAATCACATAATCGTGCAGGACTTTGACGGCCACCTCGCGCCCCAGGTTGTGGTCCAGGGCACGGTACACCATGGCACTGCCACCCTCTCCGATGCAGGCCTGCAATTGGTAACGGACTGGGAGGTGTATGGACTCCACCCCAACACTATATAAAAAGAATGCCCGTCCATGTGTTTGCTGCAGAGGGATCAGGGAGCGGTCAAGAGTGGTCAAGAAGGGTCAGCCATCAGCCGTCAGCAAAAAGCTTTCCACCAAAAAAAGACCAGCATTCTGAAGGGCTGCCTTCCTGGGAAACATGATGCTGGCCTGACACTTGATGGGCATGCTGTGGGCAGTTCAAAAGGCATCTGCGTTTCACTGCAGTTCAATGAAAAACCGATTCAAGAACCCATTCAGCACCCAACTCAAACAAGCACCTCAACATTTTGACCTGCTCCCAGAGCAGGTTTTTTTCTTTTGTAACTGAGATCTTCCTGACAATGCCATGCTGAAATCGGATCCGAGGTCTGACATGAAAACCCCCCTGATCCACCTGTTCACCCTGAGCATTCTGGCATTCAGCAGCGCGTTTGCAGCCCAGCATTCTTTCATTGCCATTGGCGACATGCCCTACGGCGGCAAACCCGAGGACCACGCCAAATTTCAGCGGGTGATCGACCGCATCAACCAGATCCAGCCCGCATTCACCGTGCACATCGGAGACATCAAGAGCGGATCCACCGTCTGCAGTGACGAGGCCCTCCTGAAGGTCAAAGACATGCTGAACACCATCTCCCCTGCCCTGATCTACACCCCCGGAGACAACGAGTGGACCGACTGCCACCGTGAAAAAGCAGGCAAATTCAACCCTCTGGAACGCCTGGAGTTTGTGCGCAAAAACTTCTTCCAGAACGGCATGAGCCTCGGGGTCAAGCCGGTCAAACTGGAAAGCGAATCTGAGAACAGCCAGTACAGCAAATTCGTGGAAAACACCCGCTGGAACAAAGACGGCGTGCAGTATTTCACCCTGCACATCATTGGCAGCGACAACAACCTGCAGCGCAATCTGGAATCTGCCCAGGAGTACTTCGAGCGCAACGCCGCAAACCTGGCCTGGCTGAAAGACTCCTTCCAGAAAGCCGCCACCAGCAACGCAAAAGCTGTGGTCCTGTTCCTGCAGGCAGACATGCTCAGTGTCTACAGCCCCGGCTTCACCGACACCCTGGCCGAACTGAAAACCCAGGCTGCAGCCTTCAAAAAACCTGTCTTGCTGGTGCACGGCGATTCCCACACCTTCGTGATTGACCGCCCCTTCAACACCGACGCAGACAACACCGTTCCTCAGCTCACCCGCCTGCAAGTGCCGGGAGATGGACGGGTGTACGGCATTCAGGTGAACATTGACACGGAAGATGCCGGGGTGTTCAGTTTCAAGCCTGTGGTGGTGCTGGAAAACCAGTAAGCTGCCGAGAGCCGAGAGCCGAGAGCCGAGAGCCGAGAGCAAGGTAAATTCTAAGATCTAGAAAATCAAGCGTTTATCAGCAGTGATCCTTACAGATGAAAAAGCAATTCTGACCAAAGACCAAACCCCCCATGTCTCAAAACATGGGGGGTTTGGTTTCATGCTGCTGGCCCGAAGTCTTTTGCCCTCGGCCCTCGGCTCTCGGCCTCTTAAGGCAGGGGGAACTTGCTCGCAAACGCATGCACGTCTGCCTTCACATCTTCACCCTTGAGGGCACGGTCCACCAGAACAGCGATGGTCACCATGTCTGATTCTTTCAGGCCACGGGTGGTCAGCGCAGGGGTGCCCAGACGGATGCCGCCCCCGTGCATGATCTTCTCGGTGTCGTATGGGAGGGTGGATTTGGAGATGGTGATGTGGTTGGCATCCAGCAGCTTGGTGGCTTTGGTGCCGTTGATGCCCTGGGGGCGCAAATCCAGAATAAACAGGTGGTTGTCGGTGCCGCCACTGACCACACGGTAGCCCAGTTTCACGAATTCATTGGAGAGGGCCTGGGCGTTTTTGATGATCTGGGCAGCGTATTCTTTGAATTCGGGCTGCAGGGCCTCATTGAAGGACACAGCTTTGGCGGCAATCACGTGCTCCAGAGGGCCACCCTGGTAGCCAGGGAACACAGCACGGTCAATCTTGGCTCCGAGTTCGGCGTCACGGCTGAAGATCACGCCACCACGGGGGCCACGCAGGGTTTTGTGGGTGGTGCTGGTGACCACGTGGGCGTAAGGAACGGGATTGGGGTGCAGTCCAGCAGCCACCAGTCCAGCGATGTGGGCGATGTCGCAGAACAGGTAGGCCCCGACTTCTTCTGCAATCTTGCCAAAAGCTTCAAAGTCGATGGTGCGGGAGTAGGCACTGGCACCCGCAATGATCATTCTGGGTTTGTGCTCCAGGGCCAGACGGCGCACTTCTTCCATGTCGATGGTTTCGGTGTTGGGGTCCACCTTGTAGGCCACCATGCTGTAACTGATGCCGGAGAAGTTGGCCTTGTTGCCGTGGGTGAGGTGTCCCCCGTGGGAGAGGTCCATGCCCAGCACGGTATCCCCTTCCTGCAACAGAGCCTTGTACACGGCGAGGTTGGCGCTGGAACCGGAGTGGGGTTGCACGTTGGCCCAGGCTGCACCGAAGAGTTCCTTGATGCGGTCAATGGCGAGTTGCTCGACCTGGTCCACGACTTCGCAGCCGCCGTACCAGCGCTTGCCGGGGTAACCCTCGGCGTATTTGTTGGTGAGGACGCTTCCGGCAGCCTCTCTGACTGCGGCGGAAACAAAGTTTTCGGAGGCGATCAGTTCCAGTCCGTGGATCTGTCTCTGGCGTTCCTGCTCGATGAGTTCAAAGATCTTGGTGTCTCTTACGGTGGTCTGCGTCATGCCTCAATGCTAACACGAAATAATCGTATAATCGTATACCGTCTAGACCTCAGAACCCCTGTTATCGGGAAAAACCCGCCCCGAAACAGCTTTGTTACTCTTGAGTCTTGCAGACCCACTGCGGGTTTGCTGAGCTGTCACCCCTGTTCGATCACACGCAAACCGAAAGTGAAAACGTACAATGTGTAAGGATAACGTGACATGGGAAGCCGCACCACCGTCAGCAGAAACGCTGCACAGGTTTTCCCGGCCATTCATCAGGCCATGCATTTTCACTTTGCTCCATTCACGTGTTGTCTGCAGAAAGGGCTGATAAAAAATGGGTTTATTTGATCTCTTCCGTGGCGATAAAGGCGAAACCATGACCCCCCACCTGGCCTTTGCAGTGTCCATGATTTACATGATGGCCGCAGATGGCGAATTCCAGAACGAAGAGGTCGGGCACCTGCTCTCCGTGCTGGGCGGCGAATCCGAAAATGGTGTGATCAGCGTGGGCTACAACAACCGGCAACTGCTGGACAAAGCTTTCAAATACGCTCAGAAAAACAGCGTGCAGGACTTTGTGCAACAGGCCGCACCCATCCTGACGGATGCCCAGAAAATCTGCATCCTCACCAACCTGGCAGATTCCCTGCTCTCAGACGGCAAAATTCACCCTGCAGAACAGCGCATGTTCGATTACATGCTGGCTGGTTTCAGCGTCAGTGAGCAGATCTTCCGGCCCTACTTTCAGGTGCTGGCCATCAAGAACGACCGCAGCGTCTTCACCAACCAGAGCCATCCCTACAACAGCCCTGGTCACAGTGTGGATCTCACCAAGATGAACTGATCACGGACATCAGGGAACCCGCAATTCCAGCCCTGAAAAGCCCGGATAACCAAACAGCACCCGAATGGTGTGGCAGGGGATTTCCCACCCCTGTCGCATGGTGTTGTAGATGTTCCAGGCCTCCTCGGGATCCCGGAGCTCAACCCCTGCCCTTTCCAGCTCCTGCCTGACATGGTCAAAATGCATTTTTCGGTTCTGGCTGGCCTCAGGATGCAATTCCACCACCCCTCCAAACTTGCGGGCCAGGGCTTCAAAATAGCCTCTGGTGAGCCTTTCTGTTCCAGCGGTCACCAGCCCATTGGCCAGACTGGGGTAGGCCTCTGGAGACAGCACCGAACGGCAGAGCGTGGTGAGTTCCAGCACCTCGGTCAGGGCCATGGGGAGGGCCATGTCATCGGGTTCATGAAAGTAATTCAGCAGGGTGTACTGCTGCTCTGCCATCAGGACCTCTGAGAGTTTGGTCCCGATGTCTGCCAGCCAGTTGGTGAGTTCCTCAATGCAATTGGCTGTGACCGCCGTGATCACCACATCCACAGGCCTGAAACCATCTGATTTGCCCAGAAAACGGTGGATCTCGTAGGCCAGGGCCGTCACCCTGCCCAGAGCAGCATAGAAAGACAGCAAATAGGTCACGGCAATGCTGATCAGGATGAAGCCGCTTCCTGCAGCCACCACCGACAGGATGCGCATGTTGCCATCTGTAGGCACAATGTCTCCGACACCCAGGGTGGTCACACTGTACCCACTGACGTACACGGCGGTGATCCAGTTGGAGGGGGAATGTGTGCCATGGTGAAACCCTGCAGCGTATGGATAAAAAATCAGGGCAAAACCCAGCCAGAGCAGCAAGGCCCAAACCAGCACAGTCACCACCACCAGCATGGGACCCAATCTGGACAGCCTTCTTCTGGCTTTCTGGGTGCCTGCATTGTTCAGTCGGTGCCAGAGTTTCCAGAACAGGTGGTGGCTGTTCTGGGTGAAGGGTCCCGACAGGCCTCTGGGAATGAACACCGTGGCAAACACGTCCCAGGCCAGCAAAAAAAGAAGAATGGCTCCCAGCAGAGGATAAAAGTTGTGCATCGTCATTTGACCCTTCTGTATTGTTCAGGAGCCTGCCCTGTTTTTCTGTGAGGTGGGTTATCAGTGCGCTTTCATGGGGGTGGGTTCCCCTGAAGCAAACGTTAAGCCATCTGGCCTATTACGTTCCTTTCATAAACACCTACCATAACTTACATGAATCTGGAAACGTTTATTGTGCAGGCCAAAATGCACAGCTGCGCAGGAAACGGCAGGAAAAGCCTCTCCTACCGTCCCTGCTCCCATGACCTGCAATACCAGAACGGAGATTACACCTACCTCGACAGTTATTTCGGAGGACGGGATTTTCTGGGCCAGGAGGTGGTCTATTACCGCCACAACCCCATCTGGGCCATGAATTACTACGGACGCATCATCAAACCTGACCTGCTCACCCCGGCAGAAGCAGCTTCCATCATCAAAACCGCCCTGACTGAGCTTTATCAGGAAGAACGCTTTCTGGGCGGCTTCAAATGCCACCACATCTGGGGCCTGTACATCGACACCAACGCTGGAAGTTATGAAGGTTTTACAGGATACGAATGGATCGAAGTGCAGGGGGTCAAAGCCTACGAACTGCATTACCACGGGGGCATCATCCGACACGAGTGAGGGTCAATCCTGCCAGCATTCTTGCCATCCTCTGGGAATCAGTTGTTCACCCTCAAATTTCAGCCAGGTGAAACAGCCTTCAGTGCTCTTCCAGATGGTTTCATCAATGAGATCACCACCCCATTCTGGGACCCAACTGATCAGGATGTTTTCATTCCACCTGTTGCCTGTTGTGTACTGCAAGGCGACCCAGGTGTCCCAGGGTGGAAGATCGTAACCATTGATGTACCCAAAACTGACCTCTGCAAGTGAACCATCCAGAAAAGTCGCATCAAGTGCAAAAGCCAGCATGGATCTGGGTCTCTGCAACTCCTGCTTTGCCCAGTTCAGATCTGCAGTTAAAATTGGTTGGGACAGCAAAGCCCTTCTGGCCTGCAAGAAATCTGGAAAATTCCCTACAGTGAGCGAATCTGGAAGCCCACCACCCGAGACCTTTCCTGCTGCCTGCCTGAGCTTTTCACTTCTGTAGAGGGGCCTCAGGGTTTGAGTTTCCATTTGTGGAGTAAAACCATCTTCCCAAATTGCGTAACCTCGTTCATCTCTCGGATAAAACTTTCTGCGTTCAATCTCCTCTGGCGTGATCACAGGCCCGTGTTCCCGGATGAACACCAGGGTTTCCGCCAGATTTTGAATCAAATCATCCATGTTCATTGTCTTCAGGTTAGCAGAGGCTGTCAGGCCCACCACAGAAAAACCCGTCAAATATTGAACAAAAATTGTGTTTCTGGGGTCCACCCGATAGAGTAAAACATCCGCAGAAAATCCCAGAGCCTCTGCCCCACCTGCACCCCATTGTGCTGAGAAGTGGGTCCTTGCCAGACCAGAACCCATTGCATTCTGGTTCCAGGAGAAACACATGAAATTGATCCAAAAAACCATTGCGCTGTCCCTGCTGGGCCTCTCCCTGATGGTGGGGTGCAACCAGCCATCCAGTTCCAGCCTCTCTGGAACCCCTGCAAGCACCAGTCAGGTGATTGAAAAATCTGCACTGGCCGGATTTCCCACCTTCACCTACCAGAAGGTGATTGCCAGCCCTGTAAGCTGGCCTGCTGCTGGCCCGGACACCACCTACAACGAGTTCATTTTTCCCTCGGTGATCAAGGCCAGCAATTACTTTGCCAACCCCCTGGGCACCTACTACATGTATTACGCGCCCCACAATGCTCCAGCAGGGATTTATCTGGCCTACTCCAACAACCTGAACGGTCCCTGGACCCGCTATTCAGACCTGCCGATCATCACAAGGGAGTGGATGACCCAGGTGACAGGCAGCACCAAAACCATCAGCCACATCTCCTCTCCCCATGCCATCTGGGTGCCAGACGAGACCACCAGCAGCAAACTCTACCTGTACCTGCACGGCGAGAACACCGACACCCGTCTGGTCAAATCTGCTGACGGCATTCACTTCACTTACGACAAA
Organism: Deinococcus roseus; assembly: GCF_014646895.1. Classification (NCBI taxonomy): domain Bacteria; kingdom Thermotogati; phylum Deinococcota; class Deinococci; order Deinococcales; family Deinococcaceae; genus Deinococcus; species Deinococcus roseus. The sequence goes on along the minus strand of NZ_BMOD01000020.1, from coordinate 75,593 downwards.
ACCGTGATTTCCACTTCTGGCACGTATAAAAAGATTGATGGTCTGTCCGAGGTGTCCTATGCCAGGGTTTACAGGTACACCATCCCGAGCAAAGGCAACAAATACATCATGCTGCTGATGGGCAACAACGGGGGCACCCGCAAGATTTACCTGTGCTGGTCGGGAGAGGCGAGAAACTGGCGCTGCCAGAACAATGCCCTGATCACCCCCAACAGTGCTGAAAGCGGTGGGGCCTTTGACGGTCCTCAGGTTTCAGGCCCGGCCTTCTTCCCCTGGAAAGGCAAATATTACGTGGCTTACCACTCTGGAGCCGGAGACATCCACCTTGCAGAAGTGGGGGCGAATTTCGATCAGGAAAACCACCTGGGCGTGCTGTACGACTCGCTTTCCACCTTCCCTGAATATGGCCGGGCAGGTGCCCCCACCTTCATCACCGAGGGCAGCACCATGTACATGTTCTACGAAATGGGACAGCGAGACAAAACCCGCATTGCCCTGGCGACTGCACCTTTGTAAACAGGGGTCATTGCTGGATGCCAACTTTACAGCAGGACATTTCCCATCTGAGTTCATGAGGTCTGCTTCATGGACCTTCTGCCTTCTGCCTTCTGCCTTCTGCCTTCTGCACTCGGCTCTCGGCTCTCGGCGTTTTGCTTTCAGCCTTCTGCCCCTCCCGGTTTACCTTCTCACGCTGCAGGTCTATACTGATCAGTGCGTTTTTCATGCCGCTTCTGGAACAGAAGACAGGGCAGAAAAGTCAGGGAGGACACCGATGCAAGAGATTCTTGACAAGTTAGCGGCCCTCCGGGAGTATCTTTGACATTCCCGCGAAGGAACGCCGTTTAAGGGAGCTGGAACACGAGCTCTCCAACCCCGAGTTGTGGAACGACCAGAACCGTGCCCGTCAGGTCACGCAGGAATCCAACGCCCTGCGCAAACTGACCACCACCTACAACAGCCTGAAAAGCGATGCTGAAGGCCTCAGCGAAATGCTGGAAATTGCTTCTGCAGAAGAACTTGAAATGCTGCAGGAGGAAGTCACCAGCGTGGAGCAGCGCGTGGATGACCTCTACAAAGAGACCCTGTTCACCATGAAGCACTCGGACACCCCTGCCATCGTGAAAGTGAAATCCGGTGCGGGTGGCACGGAATCCATGGACTGGGCAGGCATGCTGATGCGCATGTTCATCCGCTGGGCCGAGCGCCGGGGCTACAAGGTGGACATCCTGGACATCCAGGAAGGCGAGCAGGCCGGGATTTCCAGTGCGGAATTCATCATCCGGGGCGAGAAAGCCTACGGCATGATGGCCCCCGAGAACGGAGTGCACCGTCTGGTGCGGGTCTCCCCTTTCGACAGCAACAACCGCCGCCACACCAGTTTTGCTTCTGTGGAAGTGGTCCCCGAGGTTCCTGAAGAGGAAATCAACATTGTGATCCCCGACAGTGAAGTGCGGGTGGATGTGTACCGTTCTCAGGGTGCCGGGGGTCAGGGCGTGAACACCACCGACTCCGCCGTCCGGGTGACCCACTTGCCCACGGGAACCATTGTCGCCATTCAGGTGACCCGTTCCCAGATCAAGAACCGCGAGATGGCCTTCCAGATCCTCAAACAGCGCCTCTACGATCAGGAACGCAAGAAGCGCGAGGAAGAAGATGCCAAAGCCCGTGGCGAACAGCGCAAGATCGAGTGGGGCAGCCAGATCCGCTCTTACGTGATGGACAAGCAGTACATCAAGGACCACCGCACAGGCCTGATGAAACACAACCCAGACGATGTCATGGACGGAGATCTGGACGACCTGATGTGGGCTGGCCTGGAATGGCTGGCTGGCAAACGCACTGCAGACGAAGCCGGAGACGACGAGTAAGGTTTCTGGGTTTGAAGTGCCCCTCTGGGAGACTGGGGGGGCATTTTTTATTTGCCGAGAGCCGAGGGCGCAGGGCCGAGGGCTAAAGAACGCTTTTGCTGACGCTTTGCAGATTTGACATGCAGTTGATGCTTTTGCACAGTACGCTCTCGGCTCTCGGCTCTCGGTTCTCGGCTCTCGGTTCTCGGCTCTCGGCGATCTTTCCCACAGCCTTTCTCCCTTCACCTGTTAGGATTAAGCATCATGTTTGAACAGCACATCGAGAACTTCGCAGACATTCTGGTGCAAGTTGGTCTGGGCCTGCAAAAAGGCCAGATGGTTTCCATTTCCAGCCATGTGGGCCTGGAAGACATCACCCGTCTGGTGGTCCAGAAAGCCTACCAGGCCGGGGCAAAACTGGTTGAGGTGGAGTACCGGGATCCCGAATTGCAGCGCATCCGTCTGGAGCATGCAGACCCGGAAACCCTGGATGCCGTCTCGGAGTGGTTTTTTAAGGCAAGACTGGAGTTTCTGGAACGTGGAGGTTCTTTGCTGAACCTTTCCATGAATCGCCCGGACATCTTAAAAGGGCAGGACCAGGAGAAGCTGACCCGCACCACCCGCGCCACCTATCCTTTCATCAAGCCCATCCAGCAGCGCATGATGTCTGACAAAGTTGCATGGTCCCTCAGTGTGATTCCCGATCAGGAGTGGGCCAGCAAGGTCTTCCCTGAGCTCTCTGCAGAGGATGCCCTGACTGCTCTGTGGGACACCATTTTGAAGATTGTGCGTGCAGATCAGGACAACCCTGTAGAGGTCTGGAAGCAGCATGTGAAGTCTCTGCATGACCGCAAAGCCTGGCTGAACCAGCAGAACTTTCAGGCCCTGCGCTTCAAGAATGCCCACACCGACCTGATTGTGGGCCTGGCAAAGGGGCACATCTGGGCGGGCGGCTCGGGTCTGGCCCACGATGGTTTTGAAACAGAATTTGTGGCCAACATCCCCACCGAGGAGGTGTTCACCCTGCCGGACCGCACCCGCATTGATGGAACAGTGCGCAGCACTTATCCTCTGAGTGTGCGTGGGACAGTGATTGACCATTTCACCCTGACTTTCAAAGATGGAAGGGTCACCCACATGGAGGCCAGCAACAACGAGGAAGTGCTGCAGGCCCTCCTCAGCATGGATGAGGGGGCCATGTCCCTTGGTGAAGTGGCCCTGGTGCCCCATTCTTCCCCGATCTCGCAGTTTGGTCGGCCCCTGTACCACGGTCTGTTTGATGAAAACGCAGCCAGCCATGTGGCCCTGGGTGCCGGGTACCGTTTCTGCCTGGAAGGTGGCAGTGAGATGTCCGATGAGCAGTTCCAGAAGGCTGGAGGGAACGTCAGTCAGGTGCACATGGATTTCATGATCGGTTCAAAAGACATGCAGGTCATGGGCATCAAAGCAGATGGTCAGGAAGTTCCTGTGATGCAAAACGGGGAATGGGCTTTTTAAAAATTTGCTGAACCGTCTTCGCTGAAAGCCCGGTACACCAGTGCCCACACCACCAGCATGCTGGGAAGGTACAGCCAGAGCGGCAAATCCCGCTGAATCAGGTGAATGTGCAGGGGAGGCAACCCCAGGGTGCCTTCCAGCATGTTCATGAGCCACAAAAACAGGGGCGGGAGCGTCCAGAGCAAAGCCAGGGCCAGCAAGGCAGGGGGCAGTAAGAATTTCAGGCTGACCGGAAGGCTCATGGTGAAGATTACGCAGCCTTGCTGACATTGGTTGCATGTTCAGACGGTTAACATGGGTCCGTGATGTCTCCTGCCCTGCTGTCTTCCCGTCTGGCCATCAGTGTTTTTTTTGCAGTGACCGGGATTGCCTTCGCCAACTGGGTGGTGCGCATTCCCGATGTGAAAGCTGCCCTGCACCTCTCACCGGGGGTGCTGGGTCTGGCCCTGCTGGGTGGGGCGATTGGGTCTCTGTGCAGCATGGTTTTTGGAGGCTACCTGATGGCCCGGTTTGGCAGCAAATGGGTGAGCACCACCTCTGCCCTGCTGACCTGCCTGTCGGTGATTTTGCCCGGGTACGCTGTGGATGCCTGGACCCTCTTTGGGGCACTTTTTGTGTATGGGGCGTTCAATGGCCTGATGGATGTCTCCATGAACGACCAGGCCGCCCTCAATGAAAAGCAGCTTGGAAAGAGCATCATGAGCTCCTTCCATGGGGTGTTCAGCCTGGGTGGGGTGATCGGGTCGGTGATGGGAGGATGGCTCAGCAGCCAGCACATTCCCGTGGGGCTTCACCTCACCTATGTGGGCCTCTTTCTGGCTGTTGTGGTGTTGCTGGGCAGCCGTTTCCTGATTCCCACCCCTCCCCATCCTGAAGATGCCCATTCAGAACCGGTGTTCATCCGACCTGCGCCTTCGCTGTGGATCATTGGCATCATGGCCTTCTGTGTGATGCTGGGTGAGGGGGGCATGGCCGACTGGAGTTCGGTGTACCTCAGGGAGAACCTGAAAGCCAGCGCAGACCAGAGTGCCACGGGTTACGCGGCTTTTTCGGGCCTGATGATGCTGGGGCGTTTTGTGGGGGACAGCCTGATCAACCGTTTTGGATCTGCACGGGTGGTGGGTTGGGGTGGAGGCATCATGGCAGCAGGTCTGATTCTGGGCCTGCTGGTGAACACCCTGCCTGCTGTGGTGGTGGGTTTTGCCTGTGTGGGCCTGGGGTGCTCTGCCCTCTTTCCCTGCTTTCTGTCCACAGCCAGCCGCAACCCGGACATGCGACCTGCCAGTGCCATCACTGCAGTGTCCACCATGGCCTATTTTGGCTTTCTGGCCGGGCCTCCTGTGCTGGGTCTGTTGGCCGGTCAACTGGGACTGAAAACAGCCCTGCTCCTGATTGCGGCAGCAGGGCTGTTTGTGCTGTTCAACCACCGAAAAGTTCAGGCCTGAATCTCACACGTGAATCAAAGTTGAAGCTGTTGCAGGCGGGCCTCAGCTTTTTGCTGCAGCTCTCCAGTGTATTTGCGGGCCACTTTTTGCAACACCTCCTGAGGGCATTCGGGACGCTCCAGCAAATCCCCAATGATCATCTCTTTGAGGGGAGGGTCCTGCTCTGCCAGTTGCAGAAAAGCAGCAAAGTGAAGCTCTGGAACATGTGGATATCTGTCCATGAACCGCCGGAACACACTGTAGCGGTAGTAAGCCGGGTCGGGGTTTTCACCTTTGAGGAATTCCTGTGCCACGTCTTCCAGAATGGCGGTGTTGATCAGGCCGTAGTTCAGCCAGTCTTCGTTGAATTCCAGATGAAAAATGATTTTGGCAAGTTCAGCAGGGTCGATGTTCGGTCTCCTTCCAGAGTCCAGAGGTTTTCTGGGTGTGTGTTGAGGTGCGCTGGAAGCTCCATTTCAGCAGGATCCAGCAGGGTCTTCTGTTGTGATCAGTTTAACATGCTGCTTTTTCGAGGCGTTTTCAAATTGGACCAGATGCAGGTGCAGGTCTAAACATCAACCGCTTGCCTGATCCTCCCCAGCCCGCTTCTGATATGCTGGGAGCGTAATGGTGGACATCGGGGATCAACTGCAGGTCACAGGCAAAGCATTGAAAGTCAGATTTCGCGCGGACACGGGTTTTACCATCCTCAGTGCCAACATCAAGACCGAGGCTGGGCAGGACAACGATGCCACGCTGGTGGGCCTGATGCCTCCCATCGATCCCGGAGATCCATTTGAAGCAGAATTGATCGTGCAGGAGCATCCTGAGTACGGTTACCAGTACCGGGTGGTCAACCTGTACCTGAAAGACGACACCGCAGACATGACCGAGGAGGGCATGGCCGCTTACCTGGAAGCCAAAGTTTCGGGGGTGGGTCCCAAACTGTCCAAACGCATTGTGGATTTTTTTGGTCAGCAGACCTTCGAGGTGATTGAACTCGAGCCCGAGAAGCTGCTTCAGGTTCCTGGAGTCACCCGTTCCACCATCCAGAAAGTGCAGGCCTCCTGGGATGAGCGGCACGGGGAACGCAAACTCATCACAGGTCTGCAGTCTCTGGGCCTCAGTGTCTCACAGGCCCAGCGGGCCATGAAGCAGTTTGGCAGCATGGCTTTAGAGGTCCTGAAAAACGACATCTACGCCATGACCGAAGTGGAAGGGGTGGGCTTTCAGACCGCTGACCGTCTGGCCCTGGAAAAAGGCATGCAGCCCACCGACCCGAGACGCCTGATGGCCGCAGCCGTGTATGCCATGCAGCAGGCCATGCAGCAGGCTGGACACACTTACCTGCCCAGAAACCGTGCCCTGCGTGGCCTCAAGTATTACACCGGCATCAGCGAAAAACTGGCGGAGACCTCTCTGGAAGATGCCCTGGACGCTGCCCGCATCCTGCAGGAAGGCGAGCGGGTTTACCTCCCCTTCGCCCTGAAGAACGAAAAAGCCCTGGCCAGCACCATTGCAGAATTGCTTTCTGAGCCCCCGGAAGCCCCCTGGAGGGTGCCCAAAAAGGCAGTGAAAGACCTCAGCGATGAACAGGCAAAGGCACTGGAATTGCTGGCAGACCACCGTCTGGTGGTGCTCTCTGGTGGTCCAGGCACCGGGAAAAGCTACACCACCCGCAAAGTGGTGGAACTGGCCGAAAACCTGGGTCTGGAGGTGGGATTGTGCGCACCCACGGGCAAAGCCGCCCGCCGCCTGATGGAGATGACCCTGCACCCTGCCAGCACCATTCACAGGCTCCTGAGTTATGGTCCAGAAGGCTTCCGTTTTGGTGAGCTGGAACCCCTGCCGTATGACCTGATCATCGTGGATGAAATCTCCATGTGCGGAGATGCCCTGATGCTGGCTTTGCTGACTGCAGTGGCTCCGGGTGCCCGCATTCTGCTGGTGGGAGATGCAGACCAGCTTCCTCCTGTGGATTATGGGATGCCCCTCTCCACCCTCACGCAGGTGGCCCCCACGGTGTGGCTCACCCAGATTTACCGCCAGGCCCAGGACAGTCCCATCATCCAGGCGGCCCACCAGATCAAGAGCGGCAACCTCCCGGATTTTGCCCACCGGGAATTTCGCCACATCCCTGTGGAAAGCGACACCGGAGCCAGAAGGGTGGCCCTGCTGGTGGATTCTCTGGGCGGTCCCAGAAAAGTGCAGGTGCTCACCCCCATGAAGAAAGGTCCGCTGGGGGTGGTGGCCCTCAATCAGGCCCTGCAAGCCATGTTCAATCCTGGCTCTGAAGGCACACGGGTTGGAGAGTACCTGCTGCGGGTCGGGGACATCGTGGTGCAAACCAAAAACGACTACCAGAACGAGGTGTTCAACGGCACCCTCGGTCTGGTGATCCGGGAAGGCAACGGCAAGGTGCAGATCGACTTTGAAGGCAACGTGGTGGAAATGTCCGGTGCAGAGGTGTACCACCTGCATCTGGGTTATGCCCTGACCGTACACCGTTCCCAGGGCAGCGAGTGGGACACCGTGGTCAGCGTGCTGCACGACACCCACTACAACATGCTCTCCCGCGAACTGGCCTACACTGCCGTCACCCGGGCCAAGAATGTCTTTGTGGCCGTGGGCACCGAGAATGCCTGGTCCATCGCCTCCACCCGCAGGCGTGAAGTCAGGTATTCAGGGTTGCAGGACCGCATTCAAAAAATTCTCGGGTGAGGTTGCCCCCACCCGGTTTCTTCTGGTTCCCGTTTTTGAAGCCAGGATTTTATCTGGGAATCTGCAGTTTTTGCCCTGCCCGGATCAGGTCAGGATCGCTGATGCCGTTGGCACGGGCAATTTTCATGTAGCTGTCCCGGCTGGCATCCCCATAAAAACGCTGGGCAATTTCTGAGAGGGTGTCTCCTGATTGCACGGTGTACCACTCATCGGGCTGGTTCACATGACCCTGAGCAGGCTTGCTCTGTTTGCTGCTGGCCTGTGCATCGCGGTATTGCTGCTTGGCCTGTTCCACAATCTTCAGACCTGAAGCGTCCACGCTGGCCACTCCATCGGTTTCCTGGGCAATTTTTTCTGCCAGGTTGTATTCGTGCTGGCTGTCCACAGCGCCACGCAGGATCACACTGCGACCTGTCTGCAGCACATCGATGGGATCGTCTTTGAGTTCTGCATTGGCTTCCAGATTGCGCAGCACAGCTTTGGCAATCTGGCTGGTTTGAATCACCTGTTGCAGATCATCCAGACCGCCATCTCCCTGCTGGGAAGTGTTCTGTGAGGGAACGTGCTGGCTGGCACGGGTGTCGGTGGAAGTCGCAACCTGGGTGGAATGCACCTGAGACACATCCACCTGACTGACCCCTTTGATGCCCTCTGCCACCACTTTGATCAGGGTGGGGTAACGGGGGTTGGGAACTTCACCTGACACGGTGACTGTGCCTCCCCGTTCCTCCACTTTGAGGTCCAGATTTTTGAGCAATTCCTGTTGTTCAAATGCTTCTTTGACCCGATCGGCGGTGCTTTTTCCAAATGGCCACATAAAAACCCCCTTGAATTCTGCCCTTGAATCTTGCAGTCTCATCCAGCCTAAAGACCATAAGGGTGAGGATGAACAGAGAAGCCTAAGGTTTGTTTAATCTGAGTGGTTTGATATGAGGGGTTTACTCTGAATGGTTTGATCTTTGTGGTTTGATCTCAAGGGCAGCAGGGGACTCAATCTGCGCTGCGGTGCTGCAACGGCACCACATCAATCTGCAAGCCACTGCTCTGCAAAACCTCGGTGACTTCAAAGATTTTGATTCTGGGCAGCCAGCATTTCCAGCCGTAAGTGGGGTCGTTTTTGTGGTGCAGCACCAGCAGCATGTGCTGTCCCTGGCGGGTCATCTCTTCCAGAATGGTTTCTGCCACCACATGCGGGTAGTCCCTGAGGCTGCTGTGCAGCTCCTCTGCTTGCAGGGTCTGCAGGAAACGGCGTCCGGCCACCTGCAAATCCTGCAGTGCGAAGCCTGCAGCTCCAGCGCCATACTCACAGCCCAGATCGGACAGGCGACGGATCTGGAAAATCACTGCATCGGTGGCCTGGTACACGTGGTGGATGGGCAGCTTTTCATGCTTCATGGCAGATCCCTTCGATCATCCTGGATGGACAGGCTTCATAAAGCAGACTTCACAGGGCGGGCTTCTGGGTCCCGGAGGGGTTTTCCTGACTGCCCGCCTCTCCTTCCAGCAGTTGCAGCATTTTTTCCATGGTCTCCAGGGTGGACTTTTTCAGGGCTTCTTTGCGCCCTGCATGCATCAGTTTGCCCAGCGCTGGACCCATCAGGGAAACTTCATGCCTGAACAGCACCTGTCCGGTTTCCTGTTTCCATTCCCGTTTGATCAGCAGTTCCACCCCCATGCCCAAAGGCATGGAAAGCACCAGGTTCTGCAGCATGTCACAGGAGATCACCGAAAACCGGGTGCTGGTGCCGTCCTGATGGGTGATGGTGCCTGTGGCCCCCTGTTTGAAAGGCCCAGAGAGTTCTGCACTCTGGATGGTGCTGTCCCAGCGGGACCAGTGTTTGGGATTGATCCAGAGTTGCCAGATGGCCTGAGCTGGTGCGGTGGTTTTGGCGGAAAAACTGCAGATGTGCATGTGAAACCTACCTTTATCCAGAAAAACTGTGGTTACAGTTTAAAGGACAGTTTCTATCCAATCTATTACTGCTTTATCATATCATTACTTGCAGATAACACAAAGGGTATAGTTGTCTACAAAAACAAAGTTTTCATTAAAATTCTGAACGATTTGAAACATTTTTTCAAGTTTTGATTACAAATGGTCAGAATGCCATCAGGAGCTGACCACTGGCCCACAACCCTGTACCGGGTACAAGAATTTTCCTTTGAACCTTTTTCCTTCCCCCTCCCGTATCTCCCCCTGAAAGGAGGAAGTGACCTTGAAGAAACTTCCACTGGTGCTTTTGCTGTCCAGTGCCGCTTTTGCTGCACCCATGCATTACACCATCACCGGCAATTCCATGGCGAATTTCAATTTCAGAGTGACCCTGATTCCCGTTCCCGGAGAAACCCCGGATGTGCAGGCCGACCTGTCTTTTGACCCTGCCAACCTGCAAAAAATCAGCGGATCCATCAAAGTGGATTTGCGCTCCCTGAACACCGGCATTGCCCTGCGCGACGAGCACGCCCGCAATTTCCTGGGGGTGGCAGAGCACCCGAGCGCAGAGTTCAAAATCTCCCGCATCTCGGGCATCAAAAAGCTGCAGGCAGGGCAAGAACTGCAAGGCTTTGCAGAAGGCAGCTTTGCTTTAAAAGGGGTGGTAAAACCCCTCAAGGCCCCCATCAAGGTGCGTTTTGATGGCAAAACCATCTTCGTGACCACCAAATTCGATGTGGTGCTGAAAGACCACCACATCAACATTCCAGGCGCAGATGACGCCACCGATGTGATGGTCCAGTTCAACCTGAAATCCAGATAAACCCCAATCAAAATTCAATCCCTCATACCCCTTTGAATGCACCTGAACGTGCAAAGGGTCTGGCAACCATGCCTTCAACAAGGAGTCCCCATGAAAAACATCCACAAAATCCTGCTGGTCCTCGGTCTGTCCCTCGCTGCTGCACCTGCTGTGGTTTACGCCCAGAACAACATGCAGAAAGACAACATGAACAGCATGCAGGACAGCATGGAACAACTCACCTTCAAGAGCCTGCATGCTCCCACCCAGGGCAGCGTGGACTTCCAAAAAAATCAGGATGGCACCTACACCTTGCACATCAAGGGTCTGAAAACCGAAGCCGCCCCGGATCTGAAAGTCTGGCTATACAAAAAAGCTGTAAGCGCTGCAGGAGATGTCAAAAAGACCAAAAACGAGTACGTGGTGGTGGGTGGCCTGAAGAAATTCAGCGGAGATTTCAGCTTCAAACTGCCCAAAGGGGTCAATCCTGACAGCTACCAGAGCGTGGTGTTGTGGTGCGATCTGGTAGCCACCCCTTTTGCAGGAGTGAATCTGCACGACCACAACATGAGCAACATGATGGACATGGGAAAAATGGACGCAGGCAAAATGGATGCAGGCAAAAACGAAATGATGGGCGACATGATGCACGGCCTCAGCGGTTCCTTCGTGAGTCTGGAAGCCCCCTCCATGGGACATGTCTCCATCGCAGATGGCAAACTGACCATCACCGACCTCAAGACAGAAGCCGCCCCCGACCTCAAAGTCTGGCTGTACAAAAAAGCCGTGATGAACAAAGCCGAGGTCAAGAAAACCGAAGGCACCTACGTGGTACTGGGCGGCCTGAAGAAATTCAGTGGGAAATTTGAATTCAAGCTGCCCGAAGGCGTCAATGCAGCAGACTACAAGAGCGTGGTCCTGTGGTGCGATCTGGTGGCCACACCCTTTGCAGCTGCGAACCTGCAATAAACACAACTCAGGCTGTCAGCACCATCGGTTTGCCCTGGGTGATCACCACGGTGTGCTCAAAATGCGCACTCAGGCTGCCATCGGTGGTGGACAGGGTCCAGCCATCTGAGAGGGTTTTGACCCGGCCCCTGCGGCCTGCGCTGATCAGGGGTTCGATGGCCAGCACCAGACCCTCGTGCAGCATGTAGCGGTCTCTGGGGTGGTAATAATTCAGCACCGAGGGTTGCTCGTGGATGGTCTTGCCCACGCTGTGCCCGGAGAGTTCCCTGAGTACGGTAAACCCTCTGGAAGTGACTTCCTGTTCAATGGCCCGTCCGATCACATGGATGGGCTTCCCTGCTGTGGCGACCCGCATGGCGGCCTGAAAAGCAGCTTCTGCACAGGCAATGAGTTTCAGGGCCTGGGGGGAAGCCGGAGGCACTGCCACGGTGATGGCAGCATCGGCAATGTAGCCCTGCACGTTAGGGGTGACATCCAGTTTCACCACATCTCCAGCTTTGAGGGGGTGGGGGGTGGGGAGGCCGTGCACCACGTCTTCATTGACGCTGATGAAGGCATGGACGGGGGCACCATACACCTGTCTGGGGGCAGATTCTGCTCCGTATTTGCGGAAGACCTGACCGCAGATTTCATCCAATTCTGCAGGGGTCACTCCGGGTTCAATGGCGTTTTGCATGGCTTTCAAAGCTTCTGCAACGACTTTTCCGGCATGCTGCATGCCCAGCAGGTCATGTTCTGAATCAATGGACATTGTTGCTCCTTGTGCTGTGTTGGTTGCGCGGTGTGGTGGGTTGAGGAGAAGGCCGGGCTGCTGGAACTTTGAAGGCTGTTTTGAGCTTTTGTTTGAACTTTTGCAGGGCCTGTTTGCGTACCTGGATCATGAGGAGTGTTTGATGCTCGCCCTGACTGCCCGTACACTGATGAAGATGTCTACTCCCATTTCAGACGCAGAGCTGATCGTCCGTTTTGAGAAACGGGATGAAAGCGCCCTGTCAGAATTGTACGACCGTTATGTGAACGCTGCATACGGGCTGGCACTGCGCACCCTCGAAGATCAGGATGCTGCCCAGGAAGTGGTGCAAGACGCCTTCCTCAAAATCTGGAACAACCCCAGAAGTTTTGATCCCGGCAGGGCCAGTTTTGCGGCCTTTTTCATGACCATGGTGCGCAACCTTTCCATTGACACCCTGCGCAAACGCAAATACGAAGGCGACATTTACAACGAGGAGGGCGAACTTTTGCCCTTCGAGGACCCCAACCTCTCTTTGCAGGAACGGGCAGAACTGGATGCGCTGGGCTACCGGGTCAGGCAGGCCCTCTCTCAACTCAGTGAGGCCCACCGGGAGACCGTGGAAAGGGCCTATTTCAAAGGCCAGTCCCGTGAGGAGATCGCTGAAGCCATGGGGGTGCCCATTGGCACCGTCAAAAGCCGCCTGAAGTATGCGCTGGACAGATTGCGTGCTGGCCTGAAAGGAATCGCGGATGAAGTGTGAGGATGCACAACTGAGGATTGCGGAATTGCTGTCCCAGGGGTCTCCCCTGCACAGCGATCCCGAAGTTCTTGCTCACCTGGATTCCTGCGTGGACTGCAACGCCTATGCCAGAGACCTGGAGGAGGTCTTTCTGGGCTTGCTGGTCACTGAAGTTCAGGAAGCGCCAGCTGACCTCAAATCAGGGTTGTTTGCCCGTTTGCATGGGGGCCTCAGTTGCGAGCAGGCCCAGACCCTGGTGGTGGAACGCCTGACCGAAAACCTCCCAGCAGAAGACCAGAGCGCATTGCAACGGCATCTGGACGAGTGCCCGGACTGTCACGATTATGCAGAGGACATGGACCTGGTGGTCACTGCACTGCCCCACAGTGCACCCAGAACCCATCCTCCAGCAGAAATGAAAAGCAACTTGCTGTCCAGTGCCAAAAAAAATGCCCCTGAGAAGCGTGCCCTGTCCTTGCAGTGGTGGGGTGTGGGACTGGCGGCAACGGTGGCCGGGGTGTTGTGGGTGGGAAGCCTGCTGACCCCCTCTGCCAGTGCGCGTCTGGCCCCGGATCCAAGTGTGGTGGTCAGTGCGGGCAAGAATGTGGTCTTTGCCAACAGCACAGAAAGCAAAACCCCGGTGGTGGTTCTGGATGAGGACGGCAAAGCCACAGGCATCCCGGTTCCCACAGAACAAGCCCCTTACTTCACAGAAGGTGTGGCTGAAGGGGATCGGGTTTATCTGCTGGACACCGCCAACCAGCAACTGACGGTGATCAATGTGCAGACCCGCAGTGTGGAACGCACCCACAAAATCCATGCTGGAGCCAGTGGTCTCAGTGTGCGCAACGGTCAGATTTTTGTGAAGTGTGCCCTCAGTGGTTTCCTGACTTTCATCCGGGAAGATGGCTACACCACCGAAATCAAACTGGCCCCCACCCAGGAGATACCCCGTGAGGAATTCATGGATGCCATCTTGCAGCAGGGGAATTTGCTCCTGGTCACCCACCACACCCAGGGCAAAATCTTCCTGGTGAATCCAGCCACCCTGCAGGTGCAGAACACCCTGAATGTGGAAGGGGAACCTGTGGCCCTGAGCGCTTATGGATCGGGTGTGCTGGTGCTGGACCATGCAGGGAGGTTGCTGGAACTGCAGGGCAACAAAGTCACCCGGGAACTGGCCCTGGAGGGTCACCCCGACAAGATCACGGTGGCGAGTGGTCAGGCTTACCTGTCAGACCGCTCCGGGTGGGTCAGCAAGGTGGACCTGAAAAGCTGGAAGGTGGTCAAAAAACAGCAGTTTGGCACCCCCATGGACATCACCTCCATGCCCGGAGGCGGCCTGCTGCTGGCAGATGCCAAAAAGGGCATCAACATGCTGGACAGCAACCTGCAGATGATGGAGCAAATTCAGTAGATTTAGAGCCTGTGACAGAAGAACAAGAGGTTTGATCTCTGAAGGGTGTTTTTTGAAATGGAAGGATCCTGGCGCATCCTTCCATTTCACTGATCAACGCAGTAGAAAGTTCAAAAGCCGTCAGGTTGTTCTCAAAAGACAGCCTGATGGCCCGGCTGAACTTTGAGGCTGCTGACCAGCCAGCCACTCAGGTCCTGCAAGCCGCGTTCCACAGCTTTGGGATGGTAGGGATACAGGCGGTCATTGATGGACAGGGCGGGCACCTGCTGCACCTGGCTTTTCTTCATGCGGCGCTGGTTCTCTTCCAGAAAAGCCTGAGCTGCGCGAGATCCTGTGCAGCGTTTGATTTCAGGGAGGTGCTGTCCCTGCATGGAGAGGTAAAGGGAGTGGTATTTGCTGGCGTTCCAGTGCTGTCCAGGGGTGGCATAAATCCGGTCAATGAACGTCTGGATCTGCTGCGGGTCATGTTTTTGCAGGCAGTAGGAAAAGCGGGTTCCGTAGGCACTGTCTTTCCCCAGCATGCCCACATCCACAAAGTAGTACACCGCCCGGCCAGACTGCACGTAGTATTCAATGGTTTTTTGAAACACGGTCTGGTGTAAAGTTTTGCAGTCTGAGCAGTTCAGGTCTGCAAATTCCACCAGCACAATCTTGCTCTCCCGGTTGCCCCACATGGGCACCCGGTTCAGAAAAGCCTCCTTCAGGGCCTGTTTCTGGTCTTCCAGAACTTCAGAGTAAACCCCTGCTGAACCTCCCATCAGCAGCAGCAAAACCAGTGAAAAAAACAAACCAAACCAGCTTGAATCCCGCATCTCCCACAACCATCTGAAAAAAACCATCACTGTCACATGTTAAGGGAAGATTCTGGCGGAAGGATGGGCTGAAATATACATTCTGATCAGCATTCTGGTCAAACCTGTGCTCCGCCTTTTGGCAGATGTTTCATTTTTGTAACCTCTGTTTTTGCAGTCCCCATGCTTTTGTGGTGGCTTCAGGTATGATGCTTACAGAAAAGCGAACTGAAATTCACTGAATTTTTCAGTTCTGAAGAGGAAAACACATGCGCTTACGACTGGACCCCTGGAGTGCAGACCAGCCCCAAATTCAGGCTTTAGAGCCTCGCACCAAATCGGAAATTCACTTTGTGGAAGGCCCAGACTGGCAGGCCATGCCCTGCAATCCCATCCCGGCCAGCCTGGAGTACGTTTACATCGTGGATGGCACCCGCCAGCTTTACGCCAACGTCACCATCGAGGACCAGGAGCGGGTGGTTTTTGGAGGTCTGGGGGCCATTGCCACAGGTGCAGTGGAATTGCATCCGCTGGGTTTGCGTCCTGCAGGACTCAAATACCTGGACAGCCAGCGCATTCTGGTGGCAGGAGGAGGCTACCATCCTGAACCGCTCAGGCTGGCCCCTCTGGCCGGGCAGTGTCCTGAACTGTTGTTTTCGGCGCACACCGAGCGAGAAAACGAAATCCACACCCCCCTGAACGGCCTGCAGAACCTGATGCTGAATCTGGAGCAGCAACTCTCCCATGATTTGAGTTCTGGCATTGAGGAGGTGTCGGTCAAACCCATCCAGTTGAAAAGCGTGGTCTTTCAGGATGGCCGGTTGCGCAAAGACAACCCCGAGAAACTGGTGTTCGGGATTGTGAAAACCCAGTACACCCACTTCCTGCCCCCCACCGAGCAGCGGATTCTGGCCCAATTGCGTCCAAAAGAGCGCACACCCATTTTTTACTTCCAGTACGAGGGGGAGTCTTACGCCCGCTATTCCTGGTATGTCCGTCTGGCCGCAATGCCCCCTTACATGCAGTCTTATGGGGGTCTGGTGCGTGTGGAAGCCTACGCTCCCAGTGACTTTGAGGACCTGCCTCCAGCCATCCGTCTGGTGGCCGACTTCTCCGGGGAACTGCTGTCCAGGCTGGCCAGCGAGTCTTTCAAGGACCGCCGTGCCCCCCAGAACCTGATTCCCACAGGTGCACTGGAAAAAGAATTGAAGCGCCGTCTGGGGGCAAAAGACATCATCGAGCGCAGAATCCGGCAGTTTCTGATGGAGGAATTTGCTGCAGGTCAACACCCCTGACACCCATGCAATGGTGATGCGTGCAGCAAAGGATGCGGACCAATGCTGAAACAATCAGACATGTCCCTCACGCTTTATCTGGCCCGAATCCATGCCCCTGAAGCGCCTCCCAGCCTGCAAAACCTGCGCCATTTGCAAGAACAGCACCTGAAGCATGTTCCTTTTGAAACCCTGAGTTTGCACCTGAACCAGCCCATTGATTTGCGAAGGGATGCACTGCTGGACAAAATTTTAAAGCGCAAAAGGGGCGGCTTCTGTTATGAGTTGAACAGTGCTTTTGGCTGGCTCTTGCAAACCCTGGGGTACGATGTGCGCCTGATCATGACGCAACCTTTCAAGGGAGATGGCACCCTCGCTCCGCCCTTTGCCCACCTCGCCTTAAAAGTGCGCCTGAAGGGGCAGGATTATCTGGTGGATGTGGGTTTCAACGATGGCAGCGTGCATCCCTTTCCACTGCTTGAGGGTCACCAGGAAAATGGCTGCACCCTTCAAAAAGAAGGCGAACTCTGGACCTACCATGACCTGCAGGCAGGCAAACCCCTTTATGTCTTCACGGAAGAAGAACATGCATTGGAAGCCTTTCAGGAGATGTGCCATTTTTATTCCACCTCTGCAGAATCGGGCTTCCGGAAAAAGATGTTCTGCGGGTTTCAGGTGCAGTCGGGGAAGCATTACCTGACCGACCACAAATGGGTGGAAGGCAGCAGTGAAAACCTGCTGGACCTGCAAAGCTTCACAGCAAAACTGCGGGAATTTTTCGGGATTCCTTTAAGCGATGCAGAAATTCAGAGCCTTTACAGTGCCTGTCTGGAGCGTGCAAAACAAACTTCACCAGCGCTCTGAGGCCCGCTCCAGCCGTTCTTTCACATAAATCACCCTGGGATGCAAAGATGTGTCCCTTTTCCAGACCAGATGCAACTGGTTGACCGGAGGTTTGAGGGGGTGCAGCAGTTCCATCAGGTCGCCCTGGACCAGCAAATCCTCCACCAGATACCTGGGCAAAACCGTGACTCCTCCTCCGCTGGCCGCCACCTCCACCAGGGCACGCAAATCTGGCACCACCAGTGAAGCCGTCGCGCTGGGCAGGGATCCGAACACCTGCCGCCAGTACCTTCTGAGCAGGGGCAAATCTTCTGCGTAGCTCAGGAGGGGGATCTGCTTGAGCACCTCTGCAGCCACCAGAGTTTTGCGTGGGATTTTTTCTGCCCAGGAGGCGCTGCCCACCAGCACCAGTTCTTCCAGATAAAGCGTGCGGCTTTCCAGTTCCGGGTTGCTGATCCGCACCGTAGAAACCACCAGATCCAGTGCCCCAGCCTGCAAGTCCTGCACCAGCACTTCCGGGGCTCCCAGGCGGATTCTGAGCAGGATGTTCTCCTCATGCAAATCTGAGAGGGAGGGCAAAACCTTGGCCCCCAGAAATTCGGCTGGCCCTCCCACATAAACGGTGCCTGCCAGACTCTGGCTTCCCAGTTTGAGGGATTCTGCCAGCAAATCCAGGGCGTCCAGGTGGGTGCCAATGCGCCGGGCCAGTTCGTGCGCTGCAGCAGTGGGCACAATGCCACGGGGCACCCGGGTGAACAATTGGCGGCTCATGCGTTCTTCCAGTTGCCTCAGTTGCCGGGTCACTGCAGGCTGGGTCAAATGAAGGGCTTCTGCCGCACGGGTGATGGATCCCACCCGGTAGACCGTCAAAAAAGAGCGAAGCTGGTTCAGGTTGTCCATAAAAAAAGTTATGGACAGTATAGCAATCCATCATTTGAATTTGGGTATCAGGGCACCTATAGTGTTCTGCAGAGAGGACGGATGCACCGCAGACCGCCTCCTGATCTTCCCCACTTTAGAAGTTTGATTCCTCACTCAAGTGCTTCTGGCACGCTGGGCAGCTCTTGTGTTGCCCAAAAGCCTGACTGCACCTGAACGGAGCAAGGAGACCTTTATGACCAGACGCATTCTGTTCGTTCTGACCAGCCACGATGACCTCGGTGGCGTTCGCAAGACTGGCTTTTACGTTCCCGAAGCAGCCCACCCTTTCCATGTGTTCAAGCAGCACGGCTACCAGATTGATTTCGTGAGCCCCAAAGGCGGCAAGCCCCCCTTTGATGGTCTTAAACTGGACGATCCCCAGCAGAAATCCTTCCTGGAGCACAGCGAAGTGGCAGGCAAACTGGAGAACACCCTCACCACCGATCAGGTGCAACCCGGCATTTACGACGCCATCTTCTATGTGGGCGGCCACGGCACCATGTGGGACTTTGCAGACAACGCTGCCCTGGCCCGCATTGCCGCCGAGATCTACGAAAAAGGCGGTGTGGTTTCCGCTGTGTGCCACGGACCTGCTGGTCTGGTGAACATCCGCCTCTCCAACGGTGAATTCCTGGTCAAAGGCAAAAACGTGGCTGCTTTCACCAACCAGGAAGAAGCTGCTGTGAACCTCACCAATGTGGTTCCCTTCCTGCTGGAAAGCAAACTGGTGGAGCGTGGAGCCAAACACATCCCCGCCGCCAACTTCCAGAGCAATGTGCAGGTTTCTGAGCGTCTGGTCACCGGCCAGAACCCCGCTTCCTCTGCTGGCGTGGCCGAGGCTGTGGTGAAACTGCTGCAGGCCCAGCCTGTTGGCGCATAAGGAAAAGCACCTATCCGGGACCTGAAAGACAAAGTGGGTCCCGGATTTTCAGGGAAATTCCAGCGCTTTTTCTGTTCTGCACAAGATTTTTCCGATTCCTTCAAAAGAAAAGTTCACGCTTTCGGAAAACCACAAAAGAAAGTACACTGGCTTTTCTGTGACCGCCGTCAAAAGCCCAACTTTGTTTGTTCGGCATACTGACATGCGTCACTTTGATGCTCAACGGTTCTGGCCCTGCTGGACCCAACCCCACATTGGAGGTTTTATGAAATCCCTTCTTGCCCTTTCTGCCCTGCTGACCCTCGGTCTGGCCCAGGCCAGAACCATCCAGGTCCCTGGCCTGCAAACCCCCGAATCCGTGCTCTATGACGCCAAAACCGACCTTTACCTGGTGTCCAACATCAACGGTGATCCGTTTGCAAAAGACAACAACGGCTTCATTGCCCAGGTCTCTCCCGATGGACAGATCCTCAATGCCCGCTGGATTGCCGGGGGCAGCAACGGCGTGACCCTGCATTCCCCCAAAGGCCTGGCTGTGGTCGGGAACATCCTGTATGTGGCAGACATCGACACCGTGCGCCTGTTCAACCGCAAAACCGGACAGTTTCTGCGCAACATCGTGCTGGGAGGCAGCACCTTCCTGAACGACATCGCCACCGATGCACAGGGCAATGTTTACGTTTCAGACAGCGGTTTCCTGCCTGAATTCAAACCTTCCGGCACCGATGCCATCTTCAAAATTGGCAAAGACCGCAAAGCCACTGTGCTGGCCAAAGGTGAGCAACTCGCCCACCCCAACGGCCTGCTGGTGCAAAAAGACGGCACCGTGGTGGTTGCTCCCTTCGGTTCCGGTGAAGTGTACGCCCTGAATGCAGACAAACACAGCAAACTCGGTCAGCTTCCCGATGGCGGTCTGGACGGACTGCTGTGGGTGGGGAACCGTTTTCTGGTCTCCAGCTGGAACACCCAGACCATTTATGCCCTGGGTGCAGATGGCAAAAACACCGTGCTGCTGAACAACGTGCCCTCCCCCGCAGACATCGGTTATGACAGCAAACGCAACCGCCTGCTGATCCCTGTGTTCACCGAAAACCGCATCATCCTGCAAGACCTGTAATCCACAGGTCTGACAGGCTTTCTTCCCCAGACTTCTTTGCTCTTCTGTTGTTTTCAATTTCTGCCGCAATTCTGTTTCACCCAATGACTCTGTTTTACCCAATGACTCTGTTTTACCCAATGACTCTGTTTTACCCAATACCCATGAATCAAATCATCCCAAACAACACTGCACTTCACATTTTCAGATGTTCTGCGAAAACACATGTTTTCTGCAGGTCTTTAAACACCAGGGTGGCTGCGTATAACGGGCAGTCACCCTTTATATTTTTTGTCCGGAAGGTGATTTTTCAACATGGAACGCATTCGCGAGCCACAATCCATCCTGAAGCATGTCCCCATACCCATATTCGCTTCCGTGATGGGCATCAGTGGCCTGGGCCTGACCTGGCGCTCCCTTTCCCAGACTTATTCGGTTTTCACTGCTCCTGCTGAAGGGGTTTTGATCGCTGGAGGTCTGGTTTTTGCCGGAGTTGGTGCCATTTACGTCTCGAAAATCCTCCTGCACCCTGACGCAGTCAAACAGGATCTGCTTCATCCCGTCAGACACGGCTTTGCAGGGCAAGTGCCCATCAGTTTGCTGTTGCTGGCAGAAGCGGCCCTCCCGTCTTCGCAGATTCTGGCTGGCATTCTGGCTGGAGCAGGAACCGTTCTGACTGCAGCCCTCACCGCGACCACCTGGGTTCGCTGGTCCCGCACAGGATTTTCGCTGGAGCACCTGTCCCCCATCTGGGTGGTGCCTCCCATTGCCTGCCTGATGGTGCCCTTGCTGGGCGTTCGTCTGGGCTGGACCGAAACCTCCTGGTTCTTTTTCAGCGCTGGACTGCTGCAATGGCTGGTTCTGCTGCCCCTGATTGTTCAGCGCACCCTGCTGAATCCTGCAGGTCCGGTGTTTCTGCAGCCCCTGCAGGCCATCTTGATGGCCCCTCCTGCTGTGGCTTTTCTGGCCCACGTGGCCCTGACCGGAAAACTGCAGGAGGTGGACCGCATTCTGGTTTATGCTTCTCTGCTTTTTGCTGTGTGGGTGCTGCCCGGTCTTCCAGCAGTGATCAGAACACCTTTCAACTGGACCTGGTGGGCCTATGCCATGCCAATGGCTGCCGTGCTGCTGGCCTTGCAGGAATACGCACACCTCAGTGGGGTGATGGCGCTCCACTGGGTGGGCCTTGCAGGTGGCGTGTTGCTGGCGTTTCTGGTGGGACTGCTGGCGTTTCACAGCATCTCAGGGCTTCTGAAAGGCACCCTGTTCCAGCCCGAGTGAGGCTTCTTTTCCAGCCCAGGCTTTGCTGAGCTGCAGATTTGCCTCTGCTGGAAGGCTGTGCAAAAACACCCCTTTCACCTTTTTTGTTGTTCTTTAAAGAAACAACAAACACAAAACATATCTTTTTCTCATTCAATGAATTCACATGACCAGTGTGAAGTCATTGAATATTGTCGTTTTTAATTTAAAGACAGCATCTTAATAAATGTAAGGAATGATTGACAATTTTAGCCGGATGTATTACATTTACCGAGACCGAGCGAGGGCAATCCTCCACAGGCAAACTTAATACAAGGTGGTGATTTTATGTAGGGGAGCATGTCCATTGACATTGGCATCCAGCGAATCACTGTGTCTATTCACTGTGTCTATTATTAAAAGGAGGTAGATCTTGAGCCTCAAGAATTTACCCGGCAATAAGTTTGAGCTTACTGCCAACGATATTGATTACATCACACAGAGCATTGCTTACTCCGCACTGAAGAACGAATCATTTCAAGACGATGGCTATCTGGATGGACTCATCGAAAAGCCCTGGGGGTACGAATTTCGCACCTACTGCGACCCTTTCTTTGACATCTGGAAACTGACCATCAAGCCCGCACAGCGCACCTCCGTGCACTGTCACCCCCGCAAGGAAACCATCCTGATCTGCCTGAGCGGTGAAGGCATCCTGGCTTCCCTGGACCGAGAAGAAGTGATCTCTGCTGGCTCGTACATCCACATTGACCGGGGGGTGTTCCACTCCACCCGCAACATTTCTGCCACAGAGAACCTGGAACTGATTGAAGTGGAAAACCCCAGAAACAAATTCGATCTGGTGCGCATCAAAGACGCTTATGGCAGGGAATCCATGGGGTACGAAACCACCCAGCGTTTCGACCTGAACCTCCCCGAGATGCAAACCTTCGAAAGCCGCTTCAACTATTCCTGCAAGCTCAGGGCCGAAGACGAAAACCAGCGCTACCTGTTCAGCATTGAAGACTTTGCAGAACTGCAGCCCGGCGCTCAGGATTTCCTGTTCGTGAAACTCGGCATCGAAGACCACCTGCTGGGCGGACCCGTGGTGATCAACTTGCAGCACACCACCCCCACAGGCATTGACACCCCCATGATGGGCCTGCGCATCCGCAAGACACGATAAATCCCGCTGAGCGCACCCCACTGATTCTCCCATCTCAAAACACTTCAAACCCATTCACCTTGCCTTTTTAAGGCACCGAAAGGAACACATCATGCCCAAAGCTGTCATCATCACCGGACCTGGATTTCAAGACCACGACATCGTTTACACCTACTACCGCGCCAAAGAAGAAGGCTGGGAAGTGGACATCGCCACCAAAGACGGCGAACTGGTGACCGGCAAGTACGGCATCACCGTGCCCATGGACAAGCGCTCCCTGCCCAACATCTCCTTCAACGATCTGGCTGCAGAAGACGCTGTGAACAAATACGACGTGGTGATCCTGACCGGCGGCCACGAAGCCCCCGACCGTGTGCGCCAGGACAAACGCGTGCTGAACTTCGTCAAGAGCATGGACGAGGCCAACAAGGTGGTTGCAGGTTTGTGCCACGGCCCCTGGATCATGGTTTCCGCTGGCGTGCTGCGCAACAAACTGACCTGCGCCTACGTGGGCCTCAAGGACGATGTGGTCAACGCTGGAGCCACCGTGATCGAAGCAGACGTGGTGACCGACAAGAACATCATCACCTGCTCCTACTACAGCGAGAGCGGCAAATTCATGAAAGCCGTCTTCAGCGCCGTGAAGAGCTACCACAACGGTGGCTACCCCGCAGAACCCATCATTGTTTGAGACCCCAACAACCAGAGGCGTGCACTTGTGCGCCTCTGGTTTTTTCTGGAAAGGATGCCCATGATTTTAGCCCTTGATTTTGATGGCGTGATCTGCGACGGACTCAATGAATGCCTGCTGATTGCCTGGAATGCCTGGCACCAGAACAGCCCCTCTGACCTGGACGAAAGCCAGTTGATCGGCATTCCTGATGCCTTCAAGGCCAGCTTTGCAGCCAACCGCAACTTTGTGCGCCACAACGGACATTTCATTGTGCCCTTCCTGCAGGAAAACATTGATTTTCAGACCCAGGAAGACTTCAAGACCCATTACGACAGCATTGATGCTGCCCTTAAAGCCCGCTTTGAAAGCCATTTCGAAACCCTCAGGCAGACCTTCCAGACCCAGCACGAAGAACGCTGGCTGGCCATGCACACCCTGTACCCCAGAATCGGGGAGGTGCTGCAAAACCGCAGCCACAAGCTCTACATCGTGTCTGCAAAGGACACCCCTTCCATCCAGCTCATCCTGAAAAGCCTGGGCGTGTACATCCCTGAGGAGCACATCTTCGGCAGCCAGAAAGACAAGATTCAGGCCCTGAACCAGATTGCCCTCTTTGAAAACGTCCAGAAAGACCAGATTGTTTTCATAGACGACAACCTGCCCAACATTCAGGTGGCACAGCAAAACGGCTTCACCAAAGCCACCTGGGCCACCTGGGGATACCACATTCCTTCAGATGTGGAACTGCAAAAAGAACTGCAGATTCCCAAACTGTATCTGGAGGAGTTCACCCGCAAATTTGGAGCACGGCAACTGGTTTGACAGGTCCATGTGCTTTAAAGGTCCCTCCAGCTGCTGAGGGACCTTTTCTGCTGTCCAACAAGAGAAATCCCCCTTAATAAGGGGGACAGCCTCGAACGCCAGGGGGATCTTGACCCGCAGAAATCTTTATTGCTTACAACGCCTCAAAAACCCCTGCAGCCCCCATGCCTCCACCGATGCACATGGTGACCACGCCATACTTGCCTCCACGGCGTTTCAATTCGTGCAGGATGGTGGCGGTGAGCTTGGCTCCAGAGCAACCCAGGGGATGACCCAGCGCAATGGCTCCGCCGTTCACGTTGAGTTTTTCTTCTGGGATGCCCAGTTCACGGACCACGGCCAGGGCCTGCGCAGCAAAAGCCTCGTTCAGCTCGAAGAGGTCGATGTCATCGATGGTGAGGCCCACCTGTTGCAGCACTTTGGGCACGGCTTTGATGGGACCGATGCCCATGTACTCGGGTTCCACACCACCCACAGCAAAACCCAGGAAGCGCCCGATGGGCTGCAATCCAAGTTCATCGGCTTTCTCGCGGCTCATGATCAGGACGGCAGCAGCACCATCGCTGAAAGGGCTGGCGTTTCCTGCAGTCACACTTCCACCCTGCTTGAAGGCGGGTTTCAGGCCAGCCATGGTTTCCAGGCTGCCATCTTTGCGGATCAGTTCGTCGTTCTCAAAGAGGAGGGTTTCACTGACCACTTTGGTGCCCTTGTATCTGTCCACACGGACAGGCACAGGCACCACTTCGTCTTTGAATTTGCCCTCTTCCTGGGCTTTTGCCGCTTTGCTGTGGCTGGCCAGGGCAAATCTGTCCTGGTCTTCCCGGCTGATCCCGTATTTGGCAGCAATGTTCTCTGCCGTCAGGCCCATGCCAATGTAGGCACCGGGACGGGTGTCCATCAGGGAAGGGTTGGGGCTGGGGTTGTGTCCGCTCATGGGCACCATGCTCATGGACTCAACGCCTCCAGCCAGCATCACATCGGCCTGCCCGGTCTGGATGGCAGCACCTGCCATGGCAATGGTCTGCAGACCCGAGGAGCAGAACCGGTTGATGGTCACGCCCCCTGTGGTGTCAGGAAAACCTGCACGCAAGGCAGCCAGACGGGCAATGTTCAGGCCCTGCTCCGCTTCGGGAATGGCACACCCCAGGTACACGTCTTCCACCAGCGATTTGTCGATTCCAGCACGCTTGACGGCTTCTTCAAGCACAAGGGCAGCCAGATCGTCTGGACGGGTGTTCGCTAAAGTTCCTTTGATGCCGCGGCCCACGGGGGTGCGGACGGCGCTTACGATGACAGCTTCGCGCATAATACTTCTCCTTGTTCAGGCTGAGGGCCGAGAGCCGAGGGCCGAGAGCTTGTGGACAAGTGCAGAGAGTTTCCCTGAAAGCGTATGGGCTTTTTGAAACATCTCCCTGACTTCTCCTTCCTGCAGAAATACCAGCCTGACCGCCAGATGAAAACCGCTCACCACTTCAAAGAGCGAACCTCTGCTGATCAGGAGGAACCTTGCAAACTCCCGGTCTGTTCCTCTGCCTCTCCCCTCCGCAATGTTCAGGGCAATTGAGTTTGCTGCCCTGCGCAATTGGTTGGTCAAACCAAACCGTTCCACTTCTGGAAAACCAGCCGTCAACCTGTACACCTGTGCTGAAAGGTCCAATGCGAGGTGGTAAACTTCGTAGTCTTCGAAAGAAAAATATCCTTCTGCACTCAGTCGCTTCATCTCTAGCATTTTGCCCTCGGCGCTCGGCGCTCAGCCCTCGGCAAATCCCCCATCAATTCCTCAGTGGCTTCCCTGTTTTCAGCATATGAGCGATTCTTTCCTGCGTCTTGCGCTTGCCGCACAGGTACAGGAAGTTCTCGCGTTCCAGATCCAGCAGGAATTGCTCGCTCACACGGGCATTTCTGTTGTTGGTGCGGCCACCGCAGAGCACACGGGCCACGGCCAGGGAGACTTCACGGTCATGTTCGCTGGCAAATCCACCTTCCACCATGCCGTAAAGGGCGCTCTGGATGGCTGCGTAGCCGTTTTCGCCCATCACGGGGATGTCCTGTCTGGGGGTGGGGGCCACGTAGTTGCGGGAGAGTTCCAGCACTTTGGCTTTGGCGTCCTGAATCAGGCGGTCCCGATTCATGCTGATGCCGTCACTGTCGCGCAGGTAACCGAGTTTTTTGGCTTCCAGTGCGCTGGTGCTGGTTTTGGCCAGTGCGATGGTCTCAAAGGCACGTTGCAGGGCAGGCAGCAGAGGAGCATTGGCAGGCAGCTCGTCCACGAAACGCAGGTACATTTCTTTGGTTCCGCCACCACCGGGAAGCAGGCCCACGCCGACCTCCACCAGACCCATGTAAGTTTCTGCGCTGGCCTGGGTGTGGTCGCCGTGCAGGGAGAATTCGCATCCTCCACCAAGGGCCAGATTGAAAGGGGCCACCACCGTGGGATGGGGACTGAACCGCAGGGAGGTGGTGGCACGCTGAAACTGGCGGATCGCCATGTCGATTTCGTCCCAGTCACCGTTCTGGGCGTTCAGCAGGATCAGGGGCAAATTCGCTCCTGCACTGAAGTTGTCACCCTGGTTGCCCATCACGAGGCCCACAAAGCCCTGTTCCTCGATGATTTTGTGTGCTGTGAACACCATATTAATGGCGTCTTCACCCAGGCTGTTCATCTTGCTGTGGAATTCCAGCAGCAGCACCCCATCGCCAATGTCCAGCAGGCTGGCTCCAGGGCGGGATTTGACCACTTTGGTGGCATCTTTCTTGAGGTCCTTGAGGATCATGTAGGGGGCCTGGTATTTTTCGGGCTGTCCCTTGACATCGACCACTTCACCGTCCTGATAGAACGAGGTGCGACCACTGTCTTTCATGGCTTGCAGCAGGGGGGGCAGGGTGCGGCCGTCTTTCTCAAGGTAGGCCACCACGTTTTGCACGCCCAGCACGTCCATGGTTTCAAAAGGACCCAGTTCCCAGCCGAAACCCCACTTCAGTGCGTTGTCAATGTCCACAACAGTGTTGGAGACATTTCCGGCCATCTTGGCAGAGTACCAGAAGGTGTCCATCATGACCTTGCGCATGAATTCGCCGTACCTGCCATTCAGCTGGGTCAAACCCTTGATGCGTTCTGGCAGAGGCAGGCCTTTGAGGGGTTCCAGTTCTGCAAGGCGGGTTTTGCCCTTGTTGACGTACTCCATGGTTTCAGGCTCTAAAGTCAGGATCACGCTCTTGCCGTTTTCCTTGACCTTTTTGTAGAAGCCCTGTCCCGTTTTGTCTCCCAGCCATTTGCTGTGGATCAGGGTCTGGAACATGGGGGTGAGGGTGAAATCCTCATCTTCGGGGGTGGCTTTCTGCAAATCTCCGGCAACGTGGCTCAGCACGTCCAGTCCGGTCAGATCTGCAGTGCGCATGGTGGCACTCTTGGGACGGCCCATGATGGGTCCGGTCAGGGCGTCCACCTCATCAATGGAGAGGCCCGTGTCGTGCATGTGTTTGAGGGTGCGCACCATCCCATACACCCCGATGCGGTTGGCCACAAAACCGGGCACATCGTTGGCATTCACGATGCCTTTTCCGAGCACTTTGTCTCCGAATTCAGAGATGGTCTGGACCACTTCAGGGTCGGTGCTGGGGGTGGGGATCACTTCCAGCAGGTGCAGGTATCTGGGCGGGTTGAAGAAGTGGGTGCCCACAAACTGGCGTTTGAAAGCATCGCTGCGGCCTTCAATTTGCAGGTGCATGGGGATGCCCGAACTGTTGCTGGAAACGATGGTGGAGGGTTTCACCAGACCATCGAGTTTTTCCCAGAGGGCTTTTTTGGCATCCAGTTTTTCAATGATGGCTTCCACAACCCAGTCCACCTTTGCAAGGTCTTTCAGGTTGTCTTCCAGGTTGCCAATTTTGATCAATTTGGCGCGGTCCCTGTCCATGAAGGCAGCAGGGCTGGCTTTGAGGGCACGGTCCAGGCCCTGTTTGGCCAGGAAATTGCGGTCTTTCTGGTCAGGAAGCACAATGTCCAGCAGCAGGGTGGGAATGCCAGCATTGGCGAGGTGGGCCGCGATGGCCGCACCCATGGTTCCTGCCCCGATCACGGCAGCGGTTTTTACTTTCATGAGGTCATCTCCTCTTAAGATAATTGAACTAAGTATAATTTTAGGCCGTATCCAGTTTTTTGTCTAGGGGGAACCCTCAACGGGACAACTCTGGACACCACAGAACCCCTGCACAGAAGGAGAAACTTCGAGATGTAAGACAGATTCAGCATACCTGTTCTGCAAGATCTGCTTGATGAGCAAACCCTCAAGAGAAAGATGCCAGCAAATGTAAAAAACCTCCAAGAGTCGCAGCAGCAGGCTTCCTAGACTGACCCTATGGGACTTCTTGACTCGCTTGGACAGTTGCTCAACAACAATGGGACCATCCTCAAAATCCTTTTCATGCTTCTGCAGCAATCTGGTGGGCTGGAAAACCTGCTCTCCAAACTGCAGCGGGGCAA
Organism: Deinococcus roseus; assembly: GCF_014646895.1. Classification (NCBI taxonomy): domain Bacteria; kingdom Thermotogati; phylum Deinococcota; class Deinococci; order Deinococcales; family Deinococcaceae; genus Deinococcus; species Deinococcus roseus. The sequence continues at coordinate 47,324 of NZ_BMOD01000020.1, read as the reverse complement.
CGACAGCACCAAACACGCCGTGGGAAGCTGGGTCAGCACCGGAAGCAACGCTCAGATCACGGTTCCCGAACTGGAATCCGCTCTGGGGTCAGAAAACATCGATCAGGTGGCAGACCAGACCGGCATGGAACGCAACGAACTGCTCAGTCTGGTGGCCCAGAACCTGCCCCAGTTCATTGACCAGCTCACCCCAGACGGCTCCGTCAACCACAACAGCCACGCCCTGGTGTCCCAGGCCCAGGAAAAACTGGATGTGCCCAGACTGTAAATCCCTTTTCAGGAGAAACCTGACATGAGAAAAAGCACCCCGCCCAGAGTCACCCTTTACGGCACCTCCTGGTGCAGCGACGTTCGGGGGTTGCGCGCTTATCTGGACACCATCGGGGTGCGCTACACCTACATTGACATCGAACAGGACGAGGAAGCTGCAATGCTGCTGGAACAGGTGCAGGCGGGCAAACGCAGAATTCCCACGGTGGCCGTGGGCCAGGACTACCGCTTTGTACCCAGAATCTGGGACCTGAATGTGATGCTCAACCAGCATGGGTTGCTGGACATCCGGGCGGGTTAGCTTGACTCCACCACCCGTCTCCCTGCCACCCAGGTCAGCAAGGACACCCCAACCAGAATCAGAAAAGTCAGTTTGAGGGGCACGTCCAGGGTCAGGTCTGCGGTTTTTCCCCAGGCCACCAGTGCGCCTCCAATGCCTGCAGAAAGTGCGGCCAGCAGCACCTCTGCACTGTTGAGCTGCGAGGACACCTTGCCCGATTCCCCTTCTTTCACCTGTCCCAGGATGATCAGGCTGTTGGTGGCGTAACCCAGTCCCATCCCCAGTCCAGACATGGCCCAGCCCACAACCACCAGCAAGCCAGGGAGCCATCCCACAATGCTTAAACCGGCAATGGCAATCCCAGTGCTCAGCAGGGCCATTCCTGTCCTGACCCGAAACTCCCGTTGCTCTGGTCCAGCACGGGAGTCCATGCGGGCCTGCAAAATGGAACCAATGGACCAGGACACCCCGCCCACCGTCAAGAGCAAACCCGCCTGGGTCACACTGAATTTCTGAATCTCAATCAAACCCAGTGGCATGAAGGCTTCCGCCCCAAAGAAGGCAAAAGCACTGCAGCCCCGTACAATGATTCCAGAGGGAATCCCCCTGGCAAACCTCAACAGGCCTGCAGGAAAAATGCCTCTGGAAGCAAAACCTGTCAAAACCAGGCCCAGCAAGGTGACAGGCAGCATCCAGAAACTTCCCTGCAACCCCAGTCCAGCCAGCATCACCGCAGCGCCCACGGCCAGCAGCACACTGGACCGAAACCGCACCATGTTGAAAGGTGCAGGATTTTCACTGGGATGGGTGTAACGCTGCAGGGTTGGGATGGTCAGCACAGACACCAGCACCAGCAAGGGAATCACACTGTAAAACACCACATGCCAGGAAGATGCTGCAGCAATTGAACTGGCAAGAAGGGGTCCAAAAAGCGAGGGCAACACCCAGGCACTGGAAATGCTGGCCAGCAGTTTGGCCCTCAGGTGGTCCGGGTAAAGCTGGCTCATGATGCTGAAGGGCACAGCATTCAAACCCCCTGCACCAAAGCCCTGCAAGAATCGGCCCAGAATGAACACCCACATGTGAGATGCAGAACCTGCAGCCAGCAGCCCCAGTCCAAACAAAAGCAGAAAAATGGCAAAAGGCTTTGCTGAACCCAGGCGGTCAATCAGCTCGCCTCCCACAATGGTCCCGATGATGTTGCTGAGCAAAAAAGCACTGAAGGCCCAGCCGTAATAACCCAGGCCATCCAGAGATTTCGCCACCTCTGGCAGGATGGTGGCCACTGCCATGGCTTCAAAGGCAGTGGTGAGGATGGTCAGAAGCAGGCCAATGGTGACATTGCGGTAGCTGGGGCTGAACAAACTGCGGTCTTCAGGGGAAACATCAGAAAGGGACATCCTGGGGTCAGCCTTGCACATTCTGGATCCAGGGTGCATGCGTGAAGTGGCTTAATCCATGCAAGCAGCTTCGTTTGACATCAAACCAAAGTTTCACGCTGACACCGGCTTTTCTGTCATTTGGCACGAAAATTTCGTTACATTCTGAGTACATAGTAAGAAGGCTGTCAGCCCAAAATTGCTACACAGAGGTAGAGACAGAGGCAGAAACTCTTCGGACACATTCTCTTCTGGATGCTGCATCATCCACACCTCAACACTTCCACAGGTGCCGGACCTCCGGGTCTGCACCCCAACACCCCCGAGGGACAGGAGCTGGCCACATGAAGATCAACAACTACAGCGTAGAAGTCAAACAGGAGCTGTCCGACGAGGAATTCGTGATCCTGGCAAGCAATCTCACCACCAACATTCTGCACGACAGCATGGTGTACTCCAAACCGGTCACCCTGATGCACAACGATGAAAGCAAAAAGTGCCTGGTGGCTTCCCTGGAACGCCTGCGCAGCGATGTTCCCCTGTCCAACAGCCCGGCCCACGGCAACGAGCTGAAAGTGGACTTCGCAGAAATCTGGGACTGAATCAAACTCAAAACAACAGCAAACACAACAGCAAACACAACAGCCAGCCCTGAAAGGCTGGCTGTTTGTTTTGGCAGAAGGCTGAGGGCAGAAAGCAGAAGGCAACAGCCAGACAAAAACGCCTTCTGCTCTCGGCTCTCAGCACTCGGCTCTATGCTTTTACCCGATGTGCGTCACCAGCACACCAATGCCTTCCACCTCAACCTCCACACGGTCTCCCCTGCTCAGGGGTCCCACACCGTCTGGGGTCCCAGTGATGACCACATCTCCCACCTCCAGGGTCATGAACTGGGAAACGTAGGCCAGCACGGTGGGGATGTCAAAGATCATCTGTTCGGTGTTGCCATCCTGGCGGGTTTCCCCATTGATGCGGGTGGTGACCTGCAAATGAAAGGGGTCCAGTTCGGTTTCAATCCAGGGACCCAGCGGGCAGAAATGGTCTGCACTCTTGCCCCGGAACCACTGCAGGTCAGAGCGCTGTTTGTCTCTGGCCGTCAAATCCAGCGCACAGGTGTATCCATAAACATAATCCAGGGCATTCTCCTGCTGGATGTTTCTGGCTTTCTTGCCGATCACCAGGGCCAGCTCACCTTCAAAGTGCAGGTTTTCCGTCCATGAAGGGTACTCTACCGTCTGCTCTGGATCTGCCAGGGTGTTGGGAGCCTTCAGGAACAGACCGGGTTCTTTGGGCAAATCTCCTGAAGCAGGCAGGTTGCCCAGCTCTTTGATGTGGTCGGCATAATTGCGGCCCACACAGACAATCTTGCTGGGGGTGGCCGGGGCCAGCAGTTTCACATCGGTCAGGTCAAAGTTGACTGCGGTTCTTTGGCCCATGAAGCCGGTCAGGACATGCACCAGTTGAAGGTCCAGTTCTCCCCAGTGGGTGTGGCCGTCTTTTTCAAATCGAACAATGCGCATCTGTAAGCCTCTTTCTGCTGTGGTTTTGGGCTTATTCTAACCTCAGCTGAGAAAGATCGAAGGTGGGAGGAATTTCAAAGAAGGTCAAAGGGTAACCTGCAGCAATTCCAGTTTTTCTGCCACCTGTCGGGCCGTTTCTTCAGGGGTGCTCTGGGTGGTGTCAAATTCCAGGCTGTCCACTCCAGAGATCTTGTGCAGAAAATCCTTTTCTGACATGAGCTGTTTCAGGATGTCCCCATCCGTCAATTTGCCCAGTGCTTTGCGTGAGGGGTTGCCAATGCGGGCATGAAGTTCTGGTTCTGGGCAATGCAGCCGCACGAAATCCATCTGGCCTCCCTGGGATTCCACCAGATGTTTCACCTGATAAATATAAGGTTCATCGTCCCCGGCAGCAAAAACATAGGTCAGGATCAGGCTGATGCCGTTCTGCGCAGCAAACTTCAGGGTGTTCAGTCGGGTCTGGTCCACCAGTTCCCAGAACAGTGGCGCGTCAAAATCCAGTCCCAGCGTTTTTGCAAAATCAATGGTGATGTGGTTGTGGAACACCGGAATGCCTGTCAGTTCTGACAGGGCCTGGGCTGTGGTCAGTTTTCCAGCGGCTGGAGGACCATAAAACAGCACAAATCGCATGGTTTCAAGGTAACACTTTGCTCTGGAAGGTGCTTCTGATCTGTCTCATCTGGTCGGGTTAGAGTTGATCCATGAAAGCTTTTTCCTGCCTGTTTGCTGTTTTGCTTGCTTCTGTGGCCTTTGCTGGTGGAGGGGCCAACCAGACCGAATCTGCCCGTTACCGTTGTGAAGATGGAACCCTGATCGTGGCCCATTACCACCAGAAGCAGGGCGTGGCCTCCAGTGTGGATCTCGTCTGGAAAGGCCAGAAGTTCATGCTTCCTCTGGCCAGGTCTGCAGACGGTGGGCGCTATTTCGATGGGCATCTGGAATGGTGGATTGCAGCAAATTATGGCACGGGCTGGAAAGAAGTGGGCACCCTCAGGAAAGTGAATTCCAGAACGGGGCAACTGGACATCGACATTTACCAGAAATGTGCCTTGCTGAAATGACCCTCAGCAACAAAACCATCCATGCTTTATTCCACCCGAAAGGCAAAAAAGACTTTCCACAGCCACCTGGATGGTTTCTGCTTCTGGCTGAATGCTGAGGGCTGAACGCTGAACGCTGAACGCTCCTTTTAACCGACCCACAGTCATTTAGATTTTCACCGTTTCAGGTTATGATGAATCCCATATGCCTTCAAGCTATGTCCGCACCGACGATGTTCTCTCAGAGCGCTACAGCAGCTCACGCGCCCTGGAGCATGAAATCGCCCATGGCAACACCGATCTGATCAAGGCCCTGACCATTCTGGGCTGTGTGGGTCCTTTCAAAACCGTCAGTCCCTGGGAGTACCAGGATCCCCAGGGCAAACGCCTGATCAACACCGGGGGATACTCTGCAGTGCCCTTCGGGGATGGATACCCTCCTCTGGTGAAGTTTCTGCAGAGCTACCTGGAAAACCTGCACAGCATTGGACTGCCCCAGCAATCTGCTTCCAACTGGCGGGCTGCACTGGAGTTCAACCTCATCAAACTGCTGGCCTCCCAGGACCCCACCCACGCAGATTCCAAGGTGTTCTTCTCCAACTCTGGTGCAGAAGCCAACGAGGCAGCCATCAAATTTGCCAAGGCTGCACGCCCCAGAGCCAAACACATCCTGAATTTCCGCAGGGCTTACCACGGCAAGACCCAGATGACCATGTCCCTGACCCCCAACCCCAGCATCCAGAAGGATTTTGGACCGCTGGCCCCCAACATACACACCCATCCTTATGGGGATCTGGATGCCGTCAAAACCACCATCAAGAAACTGGGCGCAGACAATGTGGTGGCGGTCATTCTGGAACCCTTGCAAGGTGAGGCTGGTGTCATTTTGCCTCCCGAAGGATTCCTCAAAGGCCTGAGTGAGGTGTGTCAGGCCACCGGAATCCTGCTGATCGTGGATGAGATCCAGTCTGGTCTGGGCCGCACAGGAAGCTGGTTTGCCAGCACTGACGGGGGCATGCAGCCCGACATCATCACCCTGGCAAAACCCCTGGGTGGCGGCATGGCGGCTGTCGGGGCCACCATTTACCGCAAGTGGATTTTTGACAAAGTTCTGGGCGGCCTGGATTGCAAACGGCACTCCAACACCTTTGGAGGGAACTCGCTGGCCATGGCGGTGGGCCTGAAATCCCTGGAAATCCTGATCGATGAAAACCTGCCAGAACGCTCTGCACGCATGGGAAAACTTGCCCTGGACCGCTTAAAAGGCATCCAGCAGAAATACCCTGAATTCATCACCGATGTGCGCGGCAAAGGGATGCTGATGGCGATGGTGTTCCGGGACATCACCAGACTGGGCGTGGTGCAGGCCAACAAAGACCTGGCAGAACTGGTTTCAGAAGCTTCCGGGCTGCTGGCCCTGCGGCAGTTTTACCAGAATGGCCTGATTCTGAACCTGAGCCTCAACAGCACCCGCACGTTGCGCCTCACCCCTGCCCTGACCATGCCAGATGATCTCTTCAATGAAATGCTGAACCGGGTGGAGGCCACAGCCCGCAAGAATCCCAGGGCCAGCCGTTTGCTGGTGAACACCCCGCCCAAAACCTTGCTGGATCTGGTGAAATTCGCCACCTAAGTGAGCTTGTGAAATCTGGTGCAACAGTCCGAAAACCGGGCTGTGATTTTATGCAGGGCAAGTCAAGAGCGAAACCCTGCCAGACAGATTTCGTTACCCAGACAGTACCGATTTTGGATGAAAAAAAACAAAAACAGGTAAACCACTTTTTATTCCATTTTTTTGCCGTGTGGATCGTAAATTTAACGGTTTACGTCTGCTCGGGATCTCCGGTAAACAAGTGGTGTAGTGGATGTTAAACTTGACCATAGGAAAATAAGCTGCCCAGGAGATTCTCGAACCGCAGGCAGGTTCAATCAAAGGAGTTTGTGCAATGACTACCACTCCCATCGCCCGAGGACTAGAAGGCGTTGTGTTCACCGAAAGCAAGCTCACCTTCATTGATGGTGAAAAAGGCATTCTCACCCACCTGGGCATTGGCATCCAGGAATGGGCTGAAAAATCCAGCTTTGAAGAGCTGTCCTACGCTCTGCTGCACGGCAAACTGCCCACCCAGAAAGAACTGGATCACTTTGACCACGAGCTGCGCCAGCACCGCTACGTTCCCCAGGAACTGATTGAAAACATCAAGCAGTACCCCCGCCGCATGAACCCCATGCAGGCCCTGCGCACCGCTGTCAGCAACCTAGGATTGCTGGACCCCCACAGCGAAGACGACACCCCCGAAGGGCGTTACCGCATCGGGCTGCACCTGATTGCCCAGTTCAGCACCATCATTGCTGCCATTGCCCGCGTCAAGGAAGGCAAAGAGCCTGTGGCTCCCCGCAAGGACCTCGGTCACGCTGCCAACTTCCTGTACATGCTCAAAGGCCATGTCCCCACCGAAGAAGAGGCCCGTCTTTTTGACATGGCCCTGATTCTGCATGCCGACCACAGCATGAATGCCAGCACCTTCACCGCCATTTCCACCATCTCCACCCTCTCTGACATGTACAGTGCTGTCACCAGCGCTGTGGGCTCCCTCAAAGGCCCCCTGCACGGCGGAGCCAACGAAGCCGTGATGGACATGCTGGACGAAATTGGCACCCTCAGCCACGTGGATGCTTACATTGGCGACAAGCTGGACCGCAAAGAAAAAATCATGGGCGTGGGTCACCGCGTTTACAAATACTTCGATCCCCGCAGCCGTGTGCTCCGTGACTACGCTGCTCTGGTGGCCGAAAAGCAGGGCAAGAGCAACTACTACCAGATGCTCGAGCGCATCGAGGCCATCGTGCTGGAGCGCCTGAGCGCCAAGAAGCTCTACCCCAACGTGGACTTCTACAGCGGTGTGGTGTACTCCGACCTGGGCATCAAGAAAGAGTTCTTCACCCCCATCTTTGCTCTGGCCCGCATCAGTGGCTGGGCTGCCAGTGTGCTGGAATACGTGGCCCACAACCGCCTGCTGCGCCCCAACGCGCTGTACACCGGTCCTGTGGATCAAAGCTACGTGGACATCGACCAGCGTTAAGCGCACGGTTGCTGTTCAAAACAACTTTTAAAAGTTCAGACCCGTGCCTCAAAGCACGGGTTTTTGGTTTGTTTCTGAAAACTTCGTTTGTTCCTGAAACATTGTGCACAGCCAGGGGGTAAGATTGAGAACACAGCCTGGGTTCAGGGACAGGGCATTCTCTGTCTTCTGCCTCAGCATCAAGGGAGAGAAAGCTGCATGATGACCAGCCACCAGATGATCCTGTTCACTGACCTCCTGATGTCCGGCAAACCCCGCACTCGCCTGATCATCATGCTGGTGATTGGTGCGCTGCTGATGCTGACCAGCCTGCTGGTGTTTTTTACCACTGGAACGCGTTTTGTGTACGTGCACCTGATGTACCTTCCGGTGGTTCTGGGGGCCATGACGTTCGGGATTCCGGGAGGTTTGCTCTTCGGATTGCTGGCAGGGCTGTGCATCGGGCCTTTCATGCCACTGGACACCCTGACCGGAGAAATGCAGTCCGTCAGTGGCTGGGTGTTCCGTACGGTGTTTTTCATGCTGACCGGGTCGGTGGTGGGCACCTTCTCTGCCCTGTTCAAACAGCGCATCCGCAGTGCCCAGGGCCTGGCCTTCAAACTGGCCGAGACCTACGAGCAGAACCTCCGAACCTTTGTGGGTCTGGTGGAAAGCCGTGACAACGAAACCGTGGGCCACTGTGAACGGGTGGCTTACAACGCTTTCCAGCTTGGGCAGAAAATGGGCCTGAAAAGTGAAGAGCTGGACGAACTCTACTGGGCAGGCCTGATGCACGATCTGGGCAAAATCAGCGTTCCAGAGGTGATCCTCAAAAAACCGGGCAAACTGAACGACATGGAGTACGCCCTGATGCGCAGGCACACCATTTACGGGCATGACATCCTGCAGGCAGTCTCTCCTTTTTTCGCCAACATTGCTGTGGGCGTAAGAGCCCACCACGAAAAATACGACGGTTCAGGCTACCCGGATGGTCTGAAAGGCGAGGACATCCCGCTTTATGGCCGGATCCTGGCGGTGGTGGATGTCTTTGAAGCCCTGACCAGCCACCGCACCTATCGCACCCCTCTGGCCCAGCAAGAAGCCATCCAGTATCTGCAAGAACACACAGGCAGCCACTTTGACCCGCAACTGGTTCCTGCCTTCATTCAACTGATTGAAAAAGGCGAGGTGATGATGGCCGATCAGGAAGCGCCCGCACGCACCAGACGGGTGCCCAGAGGTCTGGTGCGCCGCATGGAACGCAACCAGTCGGGACCTCAGGCAGGCAGCCTGCCCTGAGGTTCAGAAGTTCAGAAGGGTTCCAGCAGGATGTCTTCCAGATCTTGAAGCACCAGCACCCTGTATATGTTGAAACCTTCAATGGTGCCCACATACTGCAGCACACACTCCATCTTGTTGATCTCCCTTTTGTAGGAGAACTCCAGCTTCAGGCTCTCATCATCGAGAGTGATGTCCTGCAGCACGGGATGCACTTCTTCGGTGAGGGCATAAAACACCCCATTGCCCACGGCCACTGCGCCCCGGTCTTCCAGTTTTTCGTACTGGCTGGAGTCGTAGAAGAAGAAGCGTGCCCGGCCTTCCACCTTGCCTTTTGAGCTGATCAGAACAGCAGGTTCTTCGCAATTGGCCTTGACCAGCCCCAGAAATGCTTCGGGGGTATCGGCCTTCCACTCAATGGGGTCTCCCAATGGAACTTTCAATGTCACCATAGGACACAGGGTACACCATGGCTGTCCGGCAGAAAGGGGCAATTGCCAGCAAACCCGTTGAAGGTTTTCTCACTGCACAGAAAACAGATGCGGCACAAAACGTGAGGTGTTTCGGGTGATCAGGGTGTCGTCTTCCCGGATGCCGATGCCTGCACTTTCCCCACCAATCACCCAGCTTCCCACCACCGGGTAAAACCCTGAAAATTCCGGGAGAGGCTGGTAATGCTGGTGAATCCACTGGCCCAGACCATACTCTCCGCCTGTGGTGGCCCCATCAGGCAGCTGGATGTTGGCCCCCTCTCTGGAATACAGCGGCTTGCGCACACTGCTGGGCAGGGGGTTGAAACTGGCGGGCAGCAGGTTCTCATGGCCCGGAAAAAGTTCCCACAGGATGGGCAGGATGCCCTTGCAGGTGAGGATCAGCTTCCAGGCAGGTTCAATCCACTGGGTTTTTGCAGCAGACAGGTGCTGGGCAAAAGCCTCTTCAGCCATCCATTCCCAGGGATAGAGTTTGAAGATGCGCCCTATGGGCATCTCCTGCAAATCCACAAAGTCTTCCCCATTCCAGCCGATGTCTCGCATGAACAGAAAACTGGTGGGATGTCCGGTCTGGGTGCAGACATCCTGCAGGTAACGGGCGGTCACGAAATCCTCTTCTGACTCCGTAACGCTGGCAAAATGGGTGAAGGCGCGGGGGTACCTGTGCCATGCAGCCAGCAGTTTTTCATGGATGCTGTTGAACTGGTCCTGCTCAGGGAAAAGGCTTTCCAGCCAGTCCCACTGCACCACACTGGCCTCAAAAAGTGCGGTGGGGGTGTCTGCGTTGTACTCCAGCATTTTTGGCGGGTGGATGCCATCATAGGAAAAGTCAAAACGGCCATAGAGGTCCAGATCATTGTTTTCCCAGCTTTCCACACACAGGGTTTCCATGCGGCTGTCGATGTCCAGCTCACGGAAACGCCTGCGGTCCATGACATGCTGCACCGCCTCCAGGCACATGTCACTCAACTGGTTGGTGGCTTTTTCCAGGGTTTCAATCTGGTCTGCAGAGAAGCTGTAATACACGCTTTCATCCCAGTAGATTCCTCCCACAGAGTGAAAGGTGAAGCCCAGAGCTTCACAGCGCTGCTGCCAGTTGCTTCTGGGCTTTAAGGTGTGGCGCTGCATCTTTAAGAACTGCTGCTTCCAGAGCTGCCAAAACCACCGCGCACCGTGGTCTTGCCAATGGAGGTTCTGGAGGTGCTCTGTCTGGAGAGGGCTCCATTGCTGGGGACCTTCACACGCGTCCTGTTGGCCGTGTAATAGTAATAAACCCCGGCACTGGTGTAAAACACAGGTCCCAGATAGGTGCTTCCACTCGGCTGACACAGGGTGGCATCTCCCCAGTCCAATACACAATCCTGATAACTGCGGTATTGCATTCGTGAATCACTGCGGCTGCAGGCGGTCATGGACAGGGTTGCCAGGACCACCAGGCTGATTTGTGTGCTTCTTTTCATCCTCATCCACCTTTCATTGCGCAAATTTTTTCTGCAAGTTTCAGGCAAAAACTCATTCTAAGGCATTGAGTCCGGTGATTTCGCGGCCCACAATCAGGGTGTGGATGTCATGGGTGCCCTCGTAGGTGTCCACGGTTTCCAGGTTGAGCATGTGGCGAATCACCGGGTACTCGGTGGTGATGCCGTTGCCTCCCAGAATTTCACGGGCCAGACGGGCGCTTTGCAGGGCCACCCGCACATTGTTGCGTTTGGCAATGGAGACCTGACCGAACTTCAGGCGGTTCTGGTCTTTCAATTGCCCGAGGCGCAAAGCCAGCAGCAAACCTTTCTGGTGCTCAGAGAGCATGTACACCAGCTTGTCCTGCACCAGTTGCCTGCTTCCGATGGGTTTGCCAAAAGTCAGGCGGGTTTTGGCGTATTCCAGTGCTGTGGTGTACACGGTTTCCAGTGCGCCCAGCGCACCCCAGGCAATGCCGTAACGGGCCTGGGTCAGGCACATCAGGGGGCTTTTCAGGCCACCAGAGAGGGGCAGCAGGTTCTCTTTTGGAATCCGCACCTCTTCCAGCACGATTTCTCCGGTGGTGCTGGCCCTCAGGCTCATCTTGCTGGTGATTTTGGGGGCAGAGAAACCCGGTGCATCGGTGGGCACAATGAACCCCCGGATGATGTCCTGATCGTCTTTGGCCCACACCACAGCAATGTCTGCAACGGGACTGTTGGTGATCCACATTTTGTTGCCGTTCAGAACGTAAAAGTCTCCGTCCAGTCTGGCACGGGTGCGCATGGCTCCAGGGTCGGATCCCCCATCGGGTTCGGTCAGGCCAAAGCAGCCAATCATGCGTCCAGCGGCCAGTTCTGGCAGGTACTTCTGTTTTTGCTCCTCGCTGCCAAAAGCGAAAATTGGGTACATCACCAGAGCACCCTGCACGCTGGCTGCGGAACGCAATCCTGAATCGATGCGCTCGATCTCGTACATCATCACGCCATAAGCGACATTGGAAACCCCTGCACCGCCGTACTGTTCGGGCAGGTTGGACCCCAGCAAACCCATGCTGCCCAGCTTCTGCATGGTCTCTCTGGGAAAGATCCCCTCGTTCCACCAGTGCTCGATGTGGGGGGAAATTTCACGTTCCAGGAAATCCCGCACGCTGGACTGGATCAGGCGTTCATCGTCTTGCAGCAAATCATGGATGTTCAGGTAATCCAGCATTTTCAAGTTCCTCCAAAATCTCTTCTGTGTGCTGCCCGAGGGTGGGTGGGGCCTGGCGGACCGGGGGATGCATTCCATCCAGTTCCCAGGGCGGGGCTGTGGTTTTCACGGTTCCCAGCGTGTGGTGCGGCACCTCCTGCACCACCCCTCTGGCAGTGATGTGGAGGTCTTCCAGCGCTTCCCGCACATCGTACACCGGGCCGCAAGGGACACCTGCCTGCTGCAGTTTTTCCAGCAGTTCTGCACGGGTCAGGCCTGCGAAACGACGGAGCAATTCGGGCATCAGGGCCTCCCTGTGCTGCACCCGACCTGCATTGCTGGCATGCTGCGCAGTCAGCAAATCTTCAAAAGACAGGGCCTGACAGAACTTCAGCCACAAAGCGTCATTGCCCACTGCCAGATTGAAATGCCCATCTTTGCAGGCAAACATCCCGTAAGGCACGATGGAACGGTGCTCATTGCCCAGACGCTCCGCCACCTCTGAGGCATTCAGGTAGCGGGAAATCTGGTAGGTGCCCAGAGAGAGCATGCCCTCCAGCAGATTCACATCAATTCTGCGTCCCATTCCGGTTTTTTCCCGTTCGTAAAGCACAGCGCAGATGGCCTGGGTCAGCAGGGAACCTGCAAAAACATCTGCCACGGCCACACCCAGTTTCATGGGTTCCCCGTCTGGAGCGCCCGTGTAACTCATCAGGCCACCCATGCCCTGTGCGATCACGTCATACCCACTGAGGCTGGCATAAGGTCCCGTCTGCCCAAACCCGCTGATGGCTGCATAAATCAATCTGGGCTTCAGTGCCTTCAGGGTTTCATACCCCAGACCCAGCTTTTCCATGGTTCCAGGGCGGTAATTTTCCACCAGCACATCACTGCTGGCAATCAGCTTCCGGGCAATCTGCAGGTCCTGAGGGTCTTTGAGGTTCAGGACCACTGAGCGCTTGTTGCGGTTCACACTCAGGAAATAGGTGGCCTCTGTTCCCTTGGCAGGTGGGGTCCAGGAACGGGTGTCGTCTCCCTGGGGCGGCTCAATTTTGATGACATCTGCCCCCAGGTCTCCCAGGAGCATGGTGCAGTAAGGTCCGGTGAGCACCCGTGTGAAATCTGCCACACGGATGCCAGTCAAAGGCAGGTGCATGTGGCAGACATTCTAATCCAGCAAGAGGGGGATCTCAAAACAGAAGCATGCCGAGAGCCCAGAGCCGAGGGCAAAAACACTTCTTTGCAAACCCATGTTCAGCTCACTTCGGGCAAATCGGTTCTGCACAGCAGCCTACCTACTGTGGTATCAATAACCATGTCCGATTTGATTCCCATATTTGATGGTCACAACGATGTGGTGCAAAGGCTGGTCCCTTACCAGAAAGAGGGCGATGATTTCTTGCAGCGCTCAGAGAAGGGCCATCTGGATTTGCCCAGAGCACAGGAAGGCGGCATGATCGGTGGATTTTTTGCCCTCATGGCTTTCCATGACCCGCCCCTCAAAGAGGAAATTGTTTTCAATGCAACGGGGTATGAGGTCAAATTGCCTCCTCCACTGGACCTGCAGACCGCCCAGAAACAGACTTTTGCCCAGCTGAACGCGTTTTACCAGCTGGAACGCAGATCTGAGGGAAAAGTCAAAATTGTCCAGAGCTTTGCAGACCTGCAAAACGGTTTGGAGTCTGGACAGTTCACCATGGTGCTGCATTTTGAAGGGGCAGAAATGATTGACCCAGAGCTGACTGCCCTGGAGGTGTTTTATCGGGCCGGGGTGCGCTCCATTGGACCTGTGTGGAGCAGACCCAATGCTTTTGGACATGGAGTGCCTTTTGCCCATCCTGCATCTCCTGACACAGGAGAAGGTCTGACCGATGCTGGCAAGGAACTGGTGCAGGCCTGCAACAGGCTGGGCATCCTGCTGGATGTGTCCCACCTGAATGAAAAAGGCTTCTGGGATCTGGCCAGAATCACCGATGCTCCCATTGTGGCCACCCATGCCAATGCCCACAGCCTCTGTCCAGCCACACGCAACCTGACGGACCGTCAACTGGCCGCCATCCGGGAATCTGGTGGGCTGGTGGGGGTCAATTTTTCGGTCAGTGAGTTGCGGCCTGATGGGCATTTAGAGGCCAAAACCCCTCTGGATGAACTGGTGCGTCAGGTGGACCATCTGGTGCAGCATCTGGGTCTGGATGGGGTGGCCATCGGGTCTGATTTTGATGGTGCAGTGGTGCCAGAAGCCATCAAGGACGCCTCAGGATTGCAGCATCTGGTGGCCTCCCTGAGGACACATGGTTACGATGATCCTGCCCTGCACAAAATCTGCCATGAGAACTGGTTCAGGATCCTGGAAAAAACCTGGAAATCCTGAACCCGTTTGTCTTTTTTGATCCCATCACCTCTTGAAGGTCACAAGACCCTGGCTGGAAGTTTGGAATGCCCTGCAAATCCTGAAGGCTGATCGCTGACAGGTGATGGCTGATAACTCTTATGCCTGCAGGGTTTTGGGCATGTTGCCCATGTCGTTGATGACCGCATCGGAGACCTCTTCCACAAAGACCTCCAGGGCGTGGTGGAGCAGTTCCAGGTGGTGGTCTTCCATGCCTTCCAGAACGGTGCTGCCCCGTGCTCCCAGCAGAAAGAGCAGTTCGGGTTCGTTCACGTCGTCTTCCCCGCCTTCGTCCTCTTCCATTTCGACAAGATCCAGGTACATGCACCCCACCGAGAATTGCTGGTTGATCAGGTTCAAACCCATCATCACCTCTGCGAGGCTCTCCTCCTGCACAAAAATGTCCAGGGTCAAATCAAAACGGGTGATCAGGTAAGGGGTTTGCTGGGCAATGGCCAGAGCGAGCGTGCCAATGACCGACTCGGTCTGGTAATCCATGGTGATCAACTCGTCCTGCGTTTCCACGTCCCACCCTTTGCGTTTCAGGAAGTCAGCGATGATATCTGTGGGTTGCATATAGGGAGTATACCGAGTTTTGACCCCCAAAAAGATTGGCCGGGCAGACAGAATGTCCGCAAAGCAGGGGCACACAGCTTCATGACGAACCCGCTGATTTTCAGCAAACAACACGCTTGAGGGCTGTTCTGTCAGGAGACACCTGCCATGACCCGAGCGAGAATGTCCAGGATTCTCTGGTTGTCAGATGAATGCCAGGGGAAATTGGCCTTCCATGAGGGCTGTCTGCACCTTTGCTGGCCTGCTCTCTCACCTGACAATTCCATGACCTGACACTGAAAAATCCCTGACAGTGCTTCTTTATGGTGGGAGGCATGAAGAAAGTGCTGATGACCGCAGCTTTACTCGCCACCCCCGCTTTCGCAGTGTCCCTGCAGGGCGCAGGCGCATCTTTCCCCTACCCCCTTTACCTGAAATACTTCTCTGAATACCAGAAAGCCACCGGAACCGAAGTCAGCTACCAGAGCATTGGTTCTGGCGGCGGACAGCGCCAGATCCTGGAGCAAACCGTGGACTTTGGAGCCTCTGACGGCCCCATGAGCGACACCGACCTGGCCAAAGCGCCCGGTGGCAACAAAATCCTGCACATCCCCACCGCTCTGGGTGCAGTGGTGCCCATTTACAACATCCCCGGTGTGGACAGCAGCCTGAAGTTTGATGGCAAAGTGCTGGCAGACATCTTCGCCGGAAAAATCACCAAATGGAACGATGCCGCTCTGGTCAAAGAAAACCCCGAGCTGAAGAACATCACCCTGCCCATCACCATCGCCCGCCGTGCCGATGGCAGCGGAACCACCTTCATCTTCACCGACTACCTCTCCAAGGTCAGCAAAACCTTCGCTGGCAGCGTGGGCAAAGGCACCACCGTGAACTGGCCCCAGGTCAGCATCGGCGGCAAAGGCAACGACGGTGTGGCCTCTGTGGTCAAGCAGACCCCTGGCAGCATCGGTTACGTTGAGCTGATCTTCGCCAAGCAGAACAACATCGACTTTGGCACCGTGAAGAACAAGGCAGGCAAGTACGTCAAAGCCAGCCTGAAAGGTGTGACTGCTGCTGCAGCTTCCAAACCCCTGCCTGCAGACACCCGTGTGAGCATCACCGACGCCACTGGCGCCGACTCCTACCCCATCAGCGGCTACACCTGGATCCTGGTCTATCAGAACCAGGACTACGGCAAAAACACCGAAGAGAAAGCCAGAGCCGTCAAAAACCTGCTGAACTGGATCGTCAACGACGGTCAGAAGTTCAACGAGGGTCTGGGCTACGCTGAGCTGCCCTCCCGCGCCCAGAAGCTGGCCGAAACCCTGATTGGCAGCATCAAGTTCGGCAGCAAGAAACTCTAACCCCCTGCTTTTCGTTTCACCCAAAGCTGTCCCCCCTCCGTCTGGAGGGGGGACAGCTTTGGGTGCGCAGCCCTCACAGGACAGGGGGGTTCAACCCCTCCAGTACCTCCACACCCCATCCACCTGGAACACCTGCAATTTCCCCTGAAACCGCAGGTGTTCCAGGTGTGCAACCACCTCTGCCAGTGCAAAGCGCCGCCCGAAGGTGTCCAGTTCTCTCTGGAACAGCTTGAGGGAGAGGTCGTAGGCGTTCATGGGTTCTGCAAGCAGTTCCAGAATTTCATTCAGCCGCTCGTGGTGGTGCGCTGCAATTTCTCTGGCTCGCCCTGCTGCATTTTCAATGACCGGACCATAGTGCCCGATCACGGTCCTCTGTGGGTTCAGGGTTTCCACCGCTTTGAGGGTGTTGAAGTAGTCGCCCAGGGGGTCTTCGCGGGTGTAAGCGTACCTGCCGATGTTGGGGGTGATGCGTTCCAGAATCACATCTCCGGCAATCAGGAGGGACAGATCTGCATTCCACAGCCCGAGGTGCCCATCTGCGTGTCCGGGCAGCCACAGGACTTCAAATTCGGTGTTTGACAGGGAGATTCTGTCTCCGACCTGCACGGGTGTGACCTGGCCCAGAATCATGCGGTTTCTGGATTTCAGCATGGCGCTGTCCAGGCCGGGCTGACTCTCTACAGGAAGCCCGTGGGACAGCAGGTGCTGGTCGTGTTCGTTTTTCCAGTATTCCCATCTGGACCAGTATTTTTCGCCCCGGTTCACTTCTTCTTGCAGCATCAGGATGGGGGCTCCGTTTTGTTGCTGCAACCAGCCTGCCAGTCCGTAGTGGTCCGGGTGGTGGTGGGTCACAATGATGCGCTCGATGTCCTGAAAACCGAGGTTCAGTTCTGCCAGTCCTGCTTCCAGGGCAGCCAGGGCTTCGGGGGTGTGCAGGGCTGTGTCAATCAGGGTGACGGGGGCAGCCGTGTCGATGAGCACCGTGACAAATTGCATGGGGTAGGGAATCGGAACCCTGAGGGCATGCAGGGTTTCGGTGATGGGAATCAACATGCTGTTCATCATAACCTGTTCTTTTTGAACCGGGGACAATTTTCATGACAATCCACACCTGCATGCCTGATCCCATCCAATGGCAATTCCATGACATGGCATTGAACATCGTCCAGCAAGCTGAAAGCACAGGGTACAACCCCCATCAAATGCAGAGGAGTGATGACGTATCCATGACAAAAAGACAGTCTAATGTGGGCATTGCCCGAGAGGCAGAGGTGACCTGACCCATGCAAAACAGCCGAAAAGTGTTGTCTTCACGCTCCGACCAGTATTTCAAGGGACTGATCCTCCTGCTGGGCGTGGCCATCATCGCCATTTTTGGCCTTTCCCTGTACGAGCTGGTGGTGGGAGGCTGGGACGCCCTGAAAACCTACGGCCTGGGCTTCCTGACCGACACCGTATGGGATGTCCCCAACGAGAAATACGGAGCCCTGACATTCATTGTGGGCACCCTGCTCACCAGTGTGCCTGCCTTGCTGATTGCTGTGCTGCTGGCTGTTCCTGCTGCCATCTTCGTGACCGAGTATGCGCCCAGATGGCTCGCAGAACCCGTCAGCTACCTGATCGAGCTGCTGGCCGCAATTCCCAGCGTGATTTACGGCCTGTGGGCCATTGTGTTTCTGGTGCCCCTGGTGCAGAAACTGCAGATGTGGATCATGACAGACCCCCAGCTGCAAAAAATCAGCTGGCTGGTTGCTGCCCCCACTGGACGCAGTCTGTTCACCGCTGTGATCGTGCTCTCCATCATGGTGATTCCCTACACCGCTTCTGTGGCCCGTGACGTGATCCGTCTGGTGCCTGCAGACCAGCGTGAGGCCGCTTACGCCCTGGGGGCCACCAAATGGGAAGTGATTTCCATGGCCATCCTGCCTTATGCCCGTGCAGGGATTTTCGGCGGGGTGATCCTCAGTCTGGGTCGTGCCCTCGGTGAAACCATGGCCGTGACCATGGTGATCGGCAACAACAACGCCATTCCTGCGGGTCCTTTCAGTGCCACCAACACCATGGCCTCGGTGATTGCCACCCAGTTCCAGGAAGCCACCAGTGACCTGCAACTCTCCAGCCTGCTGGGCATTGGCCTCCTGCTGTTCATCATCAGCGTGATCGTCAATTACCTGGCCCGCCTGATCGTGGCCCGCCTGACCCCGAAAGGAATCAAATGATGTCCTCTGGCGTGCGCTCGAATCCCGTGAAGGGTGGGGGCCTCAGTTCTGGCCGCAGGTTCAAGAACAGCCTGATGGCTGGCCTGATGGTGCTGGCCACCCTGATCGTGCTGACCCCCCTGCTGCTGATTTTCTACTTCCTGATCGTGAACGGCATCCAGAGCATCAACTGGGACACCTTCACCCAGCTTCCCAAACCTGAAGGTGAAACCGGTGGCGGTTTTGCCAACGCCATTGTGGGTTCCGTGATCATTGTGGGCATGGCAACCGTCATGGGCGTCATTGTGGGCATTGGTGGGGGTGTGATGATCTCCGAATACCGCGAACATCCCATGGTCCCCGCTGTGCGTCTGATCAGCGATGTGCTCTCTGGCATTCCTGCCATTGTGATGGGTCTGGTGGCCTACACCCTGATCATTGCCGAATTCAAAACCTTCCGGGGTTTTGCAGCTTCCCTTGCTCTGGGCTTCATCATGATCCCCATTGTGGTCCGCACCACCGAAGAGGTGCTGAAACTGGTGCCCCAGACCGTGCGTGAAGCAGGTCTGGCCCTGGGTCTGCCCAAATGGAGGGTGATTTACAGCATCATCCTGCCTGCAGCCCGCTCTGGAATCATCACGGGTGTGATGCTGGCGATTTCCCGCGTGTCCGGCGAAGCTGCGCCCTTGCTGTTCACGGCACTGGGTTCCCAGTTCTGGCAGCTCAATCCTTTCTCCAGCCTGGGCATGGCTGCCCTCCCCCTGGAGATTTACAACCGGGCAAACAGCCCCTTTCCCAGCTCGCTGCCCCTGGCTTATGCCGCCTCGCTGATTCTGGTGCTGATGGTCTTTGTGACCACCCTGGTCGCCCGGATCGCCACCCGCAAGAAATAGCCTGCTGAGCCCGACTGCTCTGAACCTCAAGGAGTGCCCATGCAACCCATCCTGAATGCTGAAACGGTTTCCATCTACTACGGCCCCAAACGCGCCGTGAACGAAGTCTCCCTGTCCATCCAGCCCAACACCGTGAACGCCCTGATCGGCCCTTCTGGTTGCGGCAAAACCACCTTCCTGCGGGCCATCAACCGCATGCACGATGTGACCCCTGGGGCAAAAGTCACGGGCAAGATCACCCTGGATGGTCAGGACATCTACGCCAGCGAAATCGATCCTGTGGCCGTGCGTCGCCGCATCGGGATGGTGTTCCAGAAGCCCAATCCCTTCCCCACCATGAGCGTGTATGACAATGTGGCCAGTGGCCTCAGGCTCTCCGGGGTGACCAACAAGAGTTACCTGGACCAGATTGTGGAACGCTCCCTGCGTCAGGCTGCACTGTGGGATGAGGTCAAAGACCGCCTGAAAGCCCCTGCAACCGGCCTCTCCGGGGGTCAGCAGCAGCGTCTGTGCATTGCACGCGCCCTGGCCGTGGAACCCGAAATCCTTCTGATGGACGAGCCCACCTCTGCGCTGGACCCTGCCTCCACCTCACGCATCGAGGACCTGCTTGCCACACTGAAGAAAGACGTCACCATCCTGATCGTGACCCACAACATGCAGCAGGCTGCACGGGTCAGCGACACCACCAGCTTCTTTTTAAACGGAGATCTGGTGGAAAACGGAGTCACCGCCGACATCTTCACCAACCCCACAGACGAGCGCACCGAAGCCTACGTGACCGGACGCTTCGGTTAAGGAGGCGTTATACAATGCGCGACCAATTGGAACACAGCATTCAGGACATCAAAGCGGGCTTTTTGCGCATGCTGTCCATCAATCTGGAACAACTGACCCTGGTGCACAAGGGTCTGATCACCAAGAATTTTCACCATTTATCTGAACACGCCAAAAAACTCGATCTGGAAGTGGACCAGCTGGAACACGACCTGGAAACCATGTGCCTGACCGCCATTGCCTTGCACCAGCCGGTGGCTGGAGACCTGCGCTTCATTGTGCTGGTGCTCAAAAGCCTGACTGATGCAGAGCGCATTGGAGACTACGCGGTGCACGTCGCCACCGATCTGGAGCAGGTGGCCGGAACCATCACCTCGGGCTTTTACTCGGACATCCAGCCCCTGGTCACCAAATTGAACGAGATGATGGAAACGCTGGCTTACGCTTTTGCAGAGAAAAGCCTGAGGTCTGTCAAAGACCTGCAGGAAATGGATCTGGAAGTGGATGCTTTTTATGAGCAACTGCAGCGCTCCACACTCACCCGCATCATGGAGGACCTGCGCATGACCTCCTCTGCCCTGAAGCTCACCCGTCTGGCCCGCAGTTTTGAACGCCTGGGGGACCACATGGTCAACATCTCCGAGCGGATTTACTACTGGATCACCGGGAAGGCTTTTGACAAGGCCCTTTCACAGAACCACTGAACAAAAGTTGACAGTAAACAGTTGACAGCCAGCAGAATCCTATTCTGCAATTGATCGCTGACATGGACCCGGTTGCTCGTGAAGCACCGGGTTTTTTCTTGTGGGACATCTGGTACAGAGCAAAGCCCACAAATCACAAGCAGCACATGCCCTTCTTATCACAGGGTGTCACTGGAAAAGAAACAGTTTTTTCAGTCAGAACCTGCCAGATGTCCTGAAAACCGTAAGAGGTTTCGCAATCCAATGGGCAGCTTCTCTGGAATTGAGCATTTCGGGCAACGGCGCTCAGCAGCAAGAAGTTCCCGTGCTGCAAGAGCAACCAGACCATCAAGTTCTTTTTCTGGGGGTTCAAAAGCATCTTGTGACCAAAAAGCACAAGCAGTCGAAATTTCAGCTTTGCCTTTCCAGACACCATTTCAGCGTTTTCAACCCTGTACAGGTTTGCAGTTTAACGGTTGCAAATGGAGTACAGTGTCACTGTGACACGCAGCAGCGAAATTGTACGCAACACCCATGAAACCCAGATCCACATCCGTCTGAACCTCGATGAAGTCCTCGAAGGCCCCCTGAAAACCGGGCATGGCTTTCAGGAACACATGCTTGATCAGGTGCGCAAGCATGGCCGTTTCGGTCTGGTGATTGAGGCCACCGGAGACCTGCATGTGGATGTGCACCATCTGGCAGAAGACGTGGGCATCGCACTCGGACAGGCGTTCAAACAGGCCCTGGGAGACATGAAGGGCATCGAGCGTTATGCAGATGCTTTTGTTCCCATGGACGAAACCCTGGCCCATGTGGTGCTGGATTTCTCGGGCCGTGCCCATCTGGGCTTCGAACCCGAGCGTCTGGATGTGCTCGGGGATTCCAACGGCTACAACATCTTCCACCTCAGGGAGTTTCTGCGGGGGTTCTGCAACCATGCCGGGGTGACTTTGCATGTGCGCCTGCTGTCGGGTCGGGAATCGCACCATGTGATTGAAGCCATCACCAAAGCCTTTTCACGGGCGCTTTATCTGGCCACCCGCATCACCAGCCAGAGCCTGCCCAGCACGAAAGGAGTCCTGTGACCTCAACCCTGCTGGTGGATTATGGAAGCGGCAACCTGCGTTCAGCAGCCAAGGCGCTGGAGCGGGCAGGTTTCGAGGTGAAAGTCTCCTCCACCCCGAAAGATGTGGAAACCGCCCAGTCGATTGTGATTCCGGGCCAGGGCCACTTCGGGCAGGTGATGACGGAATTCAAGGAATCCGGCTTCGAGGGTCCCATCCGGGAAGCCCTGCAAAGCGGCCTCCCCATTCTGGGCATCTGTGTGGGCATGCAACTGCTGTTTGAAGGCTCCGAGGAGTCTCCTGTGGCTGGTCTGGGTTTGTTGCCCGGATTTCTGAAGAAGTTTCCCAGAGGGCACGCGGTTCCCCAGATGCAGTGGAACACCCTGAACCGGGTGGGAGATTGCCCCATTCTGGAAGGCCTGAGTGCAGATGCCATGGCTTACTTTGTGCACAGCTACTACGTGCCCGAAGAAAGCGGCGTACAGAACGGTGCCCTCACCGATTATGGGGTGCCTTTCTGGAGCGTGGTGTCGCAGGGTAACCTGCACGGAACCCAGTTCCACCCGGAGAAGTCCCAGGCTGTGGGCCTGCACATGCTGAAGAACTTCCGGGCTTTTGTGGAAGCCCAGAGCGCTGTTCTGCCCTGAACTCCTGACCTGAACTCCTGACCTGAAGGGTCTGGGAAACTACAGTTTCACCCTTTCTGGCATGGGATATTGCCAGAACACCCACTGTCAGTCTCTGCAAAAAGTGTCCCCTGGTTTTTCCCACGTTCCCTTGCAGGTCCAGCACCTTTTGCACGAAACGATAAATTCAGCACCAAACACAAAGGACACACCATGACTGATCTGGAATTGCTCCAACAGGGACGGCATTACGATCCTTTTCGCTTCCTGGGCCTGCACTTTGACGGGGACCGGGGAAACCTGCGCACCTGGTCTCCTCCAGCCAAAAGCATTGAGGCGGTTTTCCCCAGCGGAAAAACCTACGCCCTGACCCAGCTTGACCCCAGTGGGCTCTTTGAAGCCACAGGCATCGAGCAGGAAGAGAACGCTTCTGCTTACCTGCTGCGCATCACCTACCAGGATGGCAACGTGCAGGACATCCGCGATCCCTACTCTTTCTGGCCAGTGCTCAGCGATTTTGACCTGAGCCTGATCAAGATTGGCGAACAGCACCAGTTGCACAAGAAACTGGGGGCCAATGTCATTGAGCACCAGGGAGTCAAAGGGGTGTCTTTTGCGGTGTGGGCACCCAATGCAGAGCGGGTCAGCGTGGTGGGCAATTTCAACGGCTGGAACGGCCTGCAAAACCCCATGCGCACGCTGGGTGAGTCTGGCATCTGGGAGATCTTCCTGCCTTTCATCGGGCACGGGGAGTACTACAAATTTGAAATCCGTTCCCGTGAAGGCCATGTGTTTTTAAAGAGCGATCCCCTGGCCAAATTTTCTGAAATGCGTCCCGGAACCGCTTCCATTGTGTATGATCTGACACAATTTTCCTGGACCGACAGCGGGTGGGTGCAGAACCGCCAGGAAGACACCCGCAAAGACCCCATCAGCATCTACGAAGTGCACCTGGGTTCCTGGATGGTCGGCGAAAACGGCGAATTCATCAACTACCGCCAGCTGGCCGACAAGCTGGCCGATTACGTGCTGGACCTTGGGTACACCCATGTGGAACTGCTGCCCATCAATGAGCACCCTTTTGATGGGTCCTGGGGCTATCAGGTCACGGGTTATTTTGCCCCCACCAGCCGTTTCGGCACCCCTGACGACTTCAAGCACTTCATGAACCACATGCACGAAAAAGGCATCGGGGTGATCATCGACTGGGTGCCCGGACACTTCCCCAAAGATGCCCACAGCCTGGGTCGCTTTGACGGCACCCCCATCTATGAATACGCAGACCCCCGCAAAGGCGAGCACCTCGACTGGGGCACCTACATCTTTGATTATGGCCGCACCGAGGTGGTCAACTTCCTGCTGTCCAGTGCCCTGTTCTGGATCGAGGAATACCACGTGGATGGCCTGCGCGTGGACGCTGTCGCCAGCATCCTGTACCTGGATTTCTCCCGCCCACACGATGCCTGGATTCCCAACATCTATGGGGGCAACGAGAACCTGGAAGCCATCCACTTCTTAAAGCGCCTGAACGAACTGACCCACCAGTACCACCCTGGCATCCTCACCATGGCCGAAGAGTCCTCTGCTTTTGCAGGGGTGAGCCGTCCGGTGTACGCAGGTGGTCTGGGCTTCGATTACAAATGGGGCATGGGCTGGATGAACGACTCGCTGGCCTACTTCGAGAAAGAATCGGTCTACCGCAAGTTCGAGCACCACAAGATCAGCTTCTTCATGGTCTACGCCTACCACGAAAACTACGTGCTTCCCATCTCCCACGATGAAGTGGTGCACGGCAAGAAGAGCCTGCTGGACAAGATGCCCGGCGACAAATGGCAGAAACACGCCAACCACCGCGCTTTCCTGGCTTACATGTGGACCATGCCCGGCAAGAAACTGCTGTTCCAGGGTCAGGAATTCGGCCAGTGGCAGGAGTGGAGCGAGGCACGCAGTCTGGACTGGAACCTCACCGAATACCCCGAGCACAAAGGCACCCAGCTCTTGATCCGGGACCTCAACCACCTGTACCGCCACCAGAAAGCCCTGCACACCAGCGACTGCATTCCTGGCGGCTTCCAGTGGATCAATGTCTCTGACTCGGACAACAGCGTGTTCAGCTACATCCGCAAAGACCTGGATTCAGACGATCAGGTGATTGTGGTGGCCAACTTCACCCCGGTGGAGCGTTCTGGTTACCGCATTGGGGTGCCTGCTGCCGGTGCTTACCGCGAACTCCTCAACTCTGACGCCGAGGTGTATGGTGGCAGCAACCGGGGCAACCTGGGGCTGGTGTACAGCCAGGACCAGCCTTACAACGGCTTTCATGACAGCCTGGAAATCATGATCCCAGCGCTGGGTGTGATCATCCTCAAAAAAGAAGATTGATCAGGCCAAACAGATTGATCAGGCCAGAAGGAAGGACATGGACTGTCCTTCCTTCTCTTTTTCCAGTAGGCTACTTGCGTGAAATACGTTTCCCTTGGAATTCTGGCTGTCCTGGCCCTGCTGCTGCTGATGCCCCTGCTGGAAGGCCCTCTGGTGCCTTTCTGGGTGGTGCTGGGGCTCCTGTGCCTGCACATGGCAGTGTTGTGGTTCAGGGCCCCCACACCACAGGCCAAACGCGCTCTGATCATCCCCACTCTGCTGGCACTGGGAGTCACAGTGTATCTGGCCTTCAATCCACCACCGCCCGTGGAGCGGTAAAACTCACTTCTTCAGGGCGTTCTGCTGGTCCAGTGGGTTCAGTTTGAACTGCGGCTGGTTGTTCCAGCCCAGTTTCAGGTCTGGTGCAAGGGCTTGCTGCAACTGCAAAAGGTCTTCCAGACGGCCCAGGGGATGGGTGTCCAGAGCAGCAGCCAGCAACCACAAAGCCGCTTTCTTGACTGGCGGACTGAGGGTGGGTTTGGAAGCTTCAGGAACAGTTGGAGTGGCAGGTGCAGATGCCACGGGGGTTGAAGGCACGGGTTTGGGAGGTGTGGTCCCGGTCTGGGTCGGCTTGGAAGGGGCAGACGTTCCAGCCTGGGTGGGTTTGGAAGGTGTGACGGTGCTGGCCACCTGCTGGGGGTTGTTGGTGGTCATGCGGGTGAGAATGTCCCATTCGGCGGTGTTCAGTGTCCTGCCCCAGCCTCCACCCCGATAGCTGGACCAGTGTCCCAGGCTCTGGTTGCCCAGTCCAACCAGCTGGTACAGCATGCCTTTGTTGGTGATCACATAACCGTATCCATTGGCCGTGATGGACACAGGGGTGTCAATTTTGCTGTCCAGTTCCAGTTGCCACTGGATCTCCCCTTTTTCATTGAGGCCATACAGCATCCCTGCATAGTTGCCCACAACGATTTCACCGTTTGAGGTCTGGATGGCCGGGGCTGCAATGGCTTTCTTCAGGTCGGTCTGCCAGGCCAGGGTGCCGTCTTTGTTGAGGGCATACAAATCGCTGTCAAACGAACCCACCACAATCAGGCCCCCTCTGGTGATGATGGGTGAGGCATTCACAAAGAGCTTGGTGGCGTACTTCCACTTGAGGCTGCCGTCTTTGTTGAGTGCATAGATGTTGCGGTCACTGCTGCCAATGTAGATGGTGCCATCCTCATCCAGGGCTGGACTGGAAAACAGGGTGGAATTGGCCTGGAACGTCCATTTGAGCTTGCCTTCTGCCGAGAGGGCGTACAGCTTGCCATCCTGGCTGCCAAAGTAGATGGTTCCGTCCAGCGCCTGGGCAGGACTGGAGTAAATGCCATCTCCAGCACGGTATTCCCAGACTTTCTGTCCGTCTTTGATGGCCACAACCTGGCCTTTGACGCTGGCCGCCACCACCGAATTGTCTGCCCGCAGCAGGGGGGTGGCAAAGAGGTCTCCATCCAGGTTGTAACGCCATTTCAGACGCCCGTCTGGTAAAATGGCCTGGACGTAATCGTTGTATGCTCCAAAGTAAAGCGTGCCATCCATGCCTCTCACACCCGGTGCACGGGCAATGTCGGTGATGGGCACCTCCCAGTTTTTCTGACCCCTGGGGTCCAGATTTTGAATCAGGTTGCCCTTGATGAGCAGCAGAGCAGAACCATCGGGAAGCGCTGTTGGAGCGCTCAAAGCACCAATGTTTTTGCTCCATGAAATGGCTGGTTTGGCAAGGGCAGTTGCTGTGAGGCAGGAAGTGCAGACGAGCATTGCGCTTCCCAGGGAGGTTAATGGTTTCTTTACGCTGAGACGTGGAAGCATATTTCTCACAGTACTAACGAGCATACAGAATATATAATGCAGGTGTATGAAAAAGATTCTCACCATCAGTTTAATGATCGCCTTTGGCAGCGCTTTTGCTCAGACCACCGACACCCCCACTGACACCACCGCGCCTGCCGTCACCGAGACCGCCCCCACCATGGCTCCTGCCCCTGATGTGGCTGTTGCTCCTGCAAGTGCTGAAGAGCATTTCGCCAAGGCACAGGAGCTGGCTGCACAGGCAGAAGTGGCTTACCCCATCCCCTTCTATGACCGCGACCTGTGGAAAGCCGCTGTCACCGAAGCCGATGCTGCAGCCACTGCCGAGCCCGAGCGCGAGTACCTCTCTTACCTGGCCCAGCTTTACACCACCACCCAGTGGTGGATCAGCGGCTACCGCATCTGGGTGGAGCTTGGCGACCTGACCGACGAAGAAAAAGCCTGGGCTGCCGACACCGCTGCTCACCTGGCTTACATGCGTCTGCAACAAAACGACAAAGCCAAGGCACGTGAATACGTGCAACAGGGTCTGGCCTGGATGGAAACCGACAGCCTGAAAGCCCTTGCCAAACGGGTGATGTAAGACTTCACTTCAAACAAAAAAACAGAGGCAACTGCCTCTGTTTTTTTGCTGTCTCTTTTGATTTCAGATGATTTCAACGGTTTTATTTTCTCATGAGTCTTGATCTAAACTTCTTATTTTGATCTTCATCTGTCAGGGCTTAAGCCTTCTTTCAGAAAGCACATCTGCAAACCAATTTTCCAGAATTCAGAAGGATTTAAACTTCGACTTCTTCACTGTCAATCCACACATGACTGCCACTCATGCGCTTTTCCACCACCAGACGGGCAGGCAAACGGGAAGCCAGCGCAGCAACGTGGGTGATCACCCCCACCATGCGACCTGACAGCTGCAGCTTCTCCAGGGCACGGGCCACTGCATCCAGGGCTTGCGGATCCAGGGTGCCAAAACCTTCGTCCAGAAACAGGGCTCCCAGCAGTTTGTTGCCCGCCAGGTAATCGCTGAGGGCAATGGCCAGAGACAGGCTGGCCAGGAACGTCTCTCCTCCTGAAAGGGTGCGAATGGGTCGGGTTTCTCCAGCATTCCAGTGGTCAGAGACCACATATTCCCCTTCCTGCAACAGCAGGGCGTAACGTCCATCGCTGATGTCATGGAGCAGGGTGCCTGCTCCCAGCAAGAGTTGCTCTTCCACCTCCTCCAGCAGGAATTTGGGAAAGCGGTCCAGTTGCAGGTTGCGGGCCAGGGTGTCCCAGGTGTTGAAGGTTTTTTGATGCAGGGCCGCATCCTTGTTGAGGGTGCGCTTGAGGTCCAATCGGCCCTTCAGGGACACGATGTGCGTCTGCAGTTGTCCCAGCCGCACATTGAGGGTTTTCAGGGCCTGGGTGATCTCCAGGTGCTGTGCTTTCTGGCGCTGGTGTTCTTCTGGCTGGTAGCTGCGGCCCGAGAGTTGCTGTTCAAGTTCAGCTTTCTGGGCTTCCAGACGGGCCAGCTGGGTGCGCCAGTGCTCAAGGCTTTGCTGGGCCTGTTGCAGTTGTTCGGGGGTCATGGCGTGACCCAGAACCTCCTGCTGGGTCATGCCCAGCAAAGCCAGGGCTTCTTGCAGGGTGCCCTGAATTTCTGCCCATTCCTGCTCACGCTCTGACAGTTGCTGTTGCTGGCTGTCCAGTTGTGCTGTGAGGGTGGCGTGCTGGGTCTGGGCTGTGCCCAGGGCACGTTGCCGGACCTGAACTTCCTGCTGGATGCGTGCTTTTTCTTGCTGCAGTTGCTTGCTGCGCCGCTCGGGGTCCTGACCAGCACTTTTGTGCAACACCTCCTGGGCCAGCCCTGCCAGCAAATCCTGCATGTGCTGCTGGGGATGTTCCAGGGTCAATCCAGCCTGACGGTTCTGGAACTGGGCTTGCTGTTCCAGCAACCGGGTTTCCCTTTCAGCCAGATATTCCTGGCTTTGCTGGATTCTGGCAGCCAGGGTTTGCAGGTTGGTTTTTTCGGTCTGGTATTCTTCTTTGATGGCTTCCAGGGTTTTTTCAGCCTGCTGGACCTGTTGTTCCAGCATCTGAATGTTTCCCACCGACATCTGGGGCAAGCGGGACACCCTTTGTTCACACACCGGGCAGGGCTCACCCACTTTCAGGTGGGCTTTCAGGTGCATGGCCTGGTGCTGCACCCTGGAGGTTTCCAGTTCGGTTTTCAGGCGGTCATGTTCAGCGCGGGCTTCTTTGCCTTTTGGCACCAGCAATTCCAGTTTCTGCCTGCGAACCTGCAGGTCCTGGTGTTCCTGCTGGATCTGCTGTTTCTGCTGGATGACCTTCTGTTCTTCCTGTCTGAGCTGCCTGGATTCATTTTCCAGCTGGTTTTTGAGTTCCAGCATGCTGCGGGCTGCAAAAAAGTCCTCTTCTGACCAGCTAACCGTGTGGGCTGTTTTCAGGCCCAGGTCTCCCCCGAGTTGTTTCAGGCGGGCAAACAGGCGCTGAGAATCCTGCAATTGCAGCAGTTGCTGGTCCAGTTCAGGCAGTTGCTGGGCCTGTTGCTGGGCTTGCAGGTGGGCTGCTTCAGCCGCTTGCAGGGCCAGGGTGGCCTTTTGCTGGTTCTGAAGCGTTTGCTGGTGGGCCATCTGGCTCTGCTGCAGTCTCAATTCAACAGCCCTGGCCTGCTTGAGCAGGGCCAGCACACCAGACACCGCCTGCGCTGCCTGCACCTTCTGAACCAGTGCAGTCATGTGCTCCTGCTGACCCTGCAACTTCTGGTGCTCTTTCAGGTGAAGCTGCTGTTGTTGATGCAATCTGGACAGTTCTTCTTGCTGGGAAAGCACCTCTGAAAGCGCCTGCTGCAAGGCTTCCTGCTGCTGCAACTGCAGCAGGATGTTTTCCAGTTCTGCTTCCTGGGCTTGCAGCCGCTCTTCGGTGACTTCTGCAAATTCCATGTCCAGACGGTGCTGGATCAGATCATGCTGGGTTCTGGCGGTTCTGGCTCTGTCAGAAGCCATTTTCTGCATGCGGGTGAAGCGATCCAGACCGATCAGTTTGCCCAGCAGTTCCTGTTTTTCACGGCTGTTGCCTTTCAGAAAACGGTCAAACTGACCCTGGGGCAGCAAAATCGCCCGTGTGAACGAATCAAAAGACAGTCCCACCACTTTTTCAATTTCAGACTGGATGTCTTTTTTCTTGTTGCCTTCCACAGCCGTGATGGGCTTGTCGTTCTGGTATTTCGCCAGACGGGTTTCGCTTTCGCTGGCCTTGCGTCCCTTGGACCGCACCACTTCGAAACGCTCTCCTCCCACCTCAAACTCAAAGCGCACCGACATGCTCTGGGCTCCCTGCGAGATCAGGGCATCAAGGCCCTTGGCTCCCAGTCTGGGGGTCTCCCCATAAAGCGCAAAGCAGATGGCATCCAGCAAACTGCTTTTCCCACTTCCAGTGGGTCCCTGAATGGCATACAGGGACAGTTCCGTGAAATCGACTTCGGTGAATTCCCGGAAGCAGGTGAAGTTTTGCAGGGCGAGTTTCAGGGGCTTCAAGGCTCTTCTCCTTCAAGGGTCCATCTGGAGGCTTCCAGAAATGCTTCTTTGACCTCGGCAGGCAAAGCCCCATGGCGCTCCAGATAATACTGCTCAAACAGCTCCACATCGCTGAGGTTGGACCTTCCTGCCGTGCGGGATTTCAGGTCCTGCTGAGAAGCCTCAATTTCGATGGCCAGCGCACTGGGCAGCACTTTCGCCACCCGTTCTTTGAGGCCTGCCGTTCCCATCCCTGCAGGCAATTCCACAATCACCCTGAGGAGACCATCGAAGGCGTTCAGGCTGTCCATCTGCTCGATCTGGTCCAGTTTCACCCGCACGGTTTTCAGGCGTTTGCCACTTTGCAGTGGGATCTGCTGGAACTTGATGGGCCGACCCGGTTCTGCCTCAATCAGGTTCACGTATTTCTGTTCTCCCGCCTCACCAAAATCCAGCTGGATGATGCTGCCTGCATAATAGGCCGGAGGAAGCTCTGAAACCTGCTGTGGTTTGTGGATGTGCCCCAGGGCCACATATTGCAGGGCTTCTGGGAGCATGCGGGCACTGACGGTGTAGCTGTTGGTGATGTCAAAAGTGAAGCTGCGTTCACTGCCAGAAGGCAAACTGCCATCGAAGGTCAGGTGCATCATCAGCATGTTTACGGCATCAGGCCTGAGGTAAGAGGCCATGCGGCGAAGGAAGAAATTCATGCCCTCCTGGTACTTCTGCCTCCACTGGCTGACGTTGCCCTCTGCGATGTCTGCAAGTTTGACCAGCTTGCGCTCTGAAAGAAACGGAAAAGCCAGCACCTGCAACAGGGTTCCATCTCTGGCCTGCACAGGATACACCAGGTCCTGCAAATTGGGGGTCACGTGGGTCACCATGTGGGCACCCACCTGTTTCAGCAAACCCCGGATGCTGCGCAGGCGTTCTGAACTGTCATGGTTCCCTGCAATGGTGACGCTGGGAATGCCTGCCTCACGCAGACCCAGATAGAATTCATAGACCACATCCTCTGCATAAGCGCTGGGATTGACGGTATCAAAAACATCTCCCGACACCAGCACGGCATCTGCTTTGCTGTCTCTGGCGATGGAGAGGATTTCAGAGAGGGCTGCACGGATTTCGGGGGTGCGGTCCATGCCCCGCAACTGGCGTCCAGCATGAAAATCCCCGGTGTGAAGAATGCGCATGATGACCATTGTAGGGTTTTACAGCAGGCAGAATGTGCCCCACATCTGGTGGTCTGTCCCACCAACCTCAACCAACATTTAAGAATCCTAAAGATTTTTTATTACACTTTTTTTACACTCCGGGTCTATAAATGATAAATTCCTGTTAAACTTCTATTAAGAACTTCTTCCATGCGACATGCTCCTGCAGGTGCGCAACAACCGAGGTCCCCTGATGCCCAGACTCTTCCATGTTCCTGCAATAGCGACCTGCTTGCTGACCCTCGCCCTGAGCGCCTGCTCTGTTCACACCCTTCCAGCTTCTGCTGTTCAGCAGGAGCGTTTTGAATACATCACCCAGAAAACCGTCCCAGCTGGTCAAACCCCTGAACAGGTTGCCCAGCAGCTTGGCGGAAAAGTGTCTTTCTGGCATGAAAAAACCCGCACTTTGCTGGTGGGATTCTCTGCACAATCTGCAAAAGTGGGAATCAGCAAACTGTCTGGTTCTGATCTGGAAGAAAATCAGGATGCCTTTGAGATCCCTGAAGATCCTGTGACCATGAATGGTCATGTCTGGGGTCTGGGTCATGTCTGGGGTCTGGGTCATGTCTGGGGTCTGGGTCATGTCTGGGGTCTGGGCAGTTCATGGAGTGACCAGACTTACACCCCATTCCCAGAAAACTCTGCAGTCTGGTCCACCCTTCAGCTTCAGCGTGGTCAGAGCATTGCAACAAACCTGGGTGAAGGCATCACTGTCGCAGTCCTTGACACTGGAGTGGACTTCCAACATCCCGCCTGGGACAGCAACGCTTTCACGCCATCCAATACCTTTAAGGATTTTGTTGGTCATGACCTGAATCCTCAAGAAGAGGGCACCTTTGATCAGCCCGGTTATGGGCATGGAACAGGTGTGGCAGGAATTATGCTGCAGATGGCTCCCAAAACCAAAATTTTGCCCCTCAGGGTGCTGAATGCAGAAGGTCAGGGAGACATCAACACTGTCGCTGCGGCCATTTACCATGCAGTAGATCAGGGTGCCAGAATCATCAATCTGAGCCTGGGCACCAATAAAAAATCCAGTATTTTAGAATCAGCCATCCAATATGCAGAAATCCACAAAGCTTTGATTGTCGCCAGTGCAGGAAATAACAACGTCCAAAAACTGCTTTATCCTTCAGCTTACAGTGAAAATCACAAAAATGTGGTCAGTGTAGGCAGTGTGAGCAACACCCTTCTCAAATCCTCTTTTTCAAACTATCACCAAAAACTGACCCTCACCAGCATCGGTGAAGACATCAGCACCATTGTGCCTGAAGGTTACACCGCTCAGGCATCAGGGACTTCCTTTGCTGCTCCTCAGGTGTCGGGGGCGCTTGCCCTGGCTCTGGCCCTCAATCCAGGATTGGATGGAGAAAAAGCCATCAAATTTTTGGAAGACAGCACCACCAACAACCAATTCCTGAATCCTGTTTTCAACAAGATGCTGGGATCTGGGGTATTGAATGTGGGTCAACTCCTCCAGTTCACCCAGACCCAAAACAACAATTGAACTATGGCAGATCCTTCCAGAGCAAACACCTCGACCGAAGAACTGATTCAAGCAGCCAAGAAACTGCTGAATGTCGATTTTGCTCAGGTTCTGCAGTTCTCAATGCAGGCTGCACAAAAAGCAACCCTGGAACGGACACCCCGGCTTTATGCCAGTGCCATGCTGTACGCCGGAATCAGTTCTTTTCATCTGGGCAATCTGGTTGATGCAGAAAAATATCTGATTCAGGCTTTAAACAATTTCAGTCTTGATCATCAGCCAGATGAACAAATTGAAGCCCTGATCACCATTGGTCATATCTACCGAGATCAGGGCAAATACGATTACGCCAATGGCATGTTCACACATGCACTGCACCTCTCAAGAGAACACCAAAACATAGAATTTGAAGCAGATGCACTAAATGGTCTGGCAGGCGTTTATCATCACCAGGGTGATTATCAAAAATCCATCGAAGCTCTTGAAGCCGCCCTGCCTTTAAGAGAGCAGCTGGGAATTCCTTCAAAAACCGCCAATCTTTTAAACAACCTGGGACAATCGTACACTGAACTGGGAGAATACTTTGAAGCATTGATGTATCTCTCCAAAGCACATCAGATTATATCCGAATCACGCCATGATCCCAGAACCGAGGGAGTTAGTCTTATTTCTATAGGCAATCTATACAAGGATCTAGGCGACTATGACGAAGCCTTAAAGTTTTTTAAAGATGCCATCAGTACGGGCGAAAAGGGCAATATTCCCATTATTATTGCAGTTGCTACGGAAAATCTAGGAGAGATTTTAAGACTGAAGGGGCATCATCGTGAAGCGGTAGATTATCTTCAGCAATCCATTCATTTTGGACGCAAACTGGGCTATCAGCCTGTCATCATCAATTCTTTGATTTCCATTGGAGAAGTTTTTTCCTGGCAGGGCAACTCCAAACAAGCTCTGACCACCTTCAGGGATGCTTTGACCCTGGCCAGACAGACCGATCACCGTGAAGGGGAAATCGATGCTTTGCTGGGGGTTGGAAAACAGTTGCTGATGCTCAAAAAAGGCCATGAAGCCATGGAATACCTGAACCAGGGTTTGCAACTGGCAGAAGAAAGCAAACGCAAGAAATCCATGGCTGCTGCACATGGCTGCCTTGCAGATTGTTATGAGCTGCTGGGAAACCCCAGGGTTGCACTGGAGCACTTCAAGAATTTCCACAAAATCGACCAGGAACTGAAAAACGAAGAAGGCGAACGGCGTTCCCGTTACCTGAAAATGCGTTTCGATCTGGAACGCAGTGAACAGAAAGCAGAAATGTACCGCATGCAGAACGAGGCCAATGACCTGGCCCGCAGGGCAGCAGAGGCCCTGGTGCACGAGAGAACCCAGGAACTGGAGCAGGCCCAGGTGGAAATCGTCACCCGACTGGCCATTGCTGCAGAATCCAGAGACGATGTAACCGGAGCGCACACCTGGCGTGTGGGACGCAACGCTGCCATGCTGGCCCAGGAACTTGGGCTTCCCAGAGAAGAAGTGGAAATCATCCGTCTGGCCGCCCGCCTTCACGATGTGGGCAAAATTGGCATCCCAGACAGCATCCTCATGAAACATGGCGTGCTCACCCCTGAGGAATACGAGCACATGAAAACCCACACCATCATTGGGGGGCGCATTCTCTCTGGCGGAAAATCCCGACTGCTGCAGCTCGCCCAGGAAATTGCTGTTTCCCACCACGAGCGCTGGGATGGCCGGGGCTATCCCTTTGGTCTGCTGGGTGAGACCATACCGCTCTCAGGACGCATTGTGGCCGTGGCCGATGTCTTTGATGCCCTGACCCACCGCAGGCCCTACAAGCAGGCCTGGAGCCTCAAGAACGCGCTGGAAGAACTGGCCCGCCACAGTGGCAGCCACTTTGATCCCAGGATTGTGCAGGCCGCCCTGAAGGTCTTCAACACCCTGAAAATCGTCACAGAAGACGCCCCAGAGCTTTGAACAGACACCAGCGATCGGTCAGTCTGCAGGAAAGCGCTGGTCAGGTGTTGCGCTGTCTTGATGTGTTTTCAAGTGTTGTGTTTTCAAGTGTTGTGTTTTCAAGTGTTGTGTTTTCAGGCGCTGGATCTGCAGGTTGCAGGCTTTCCACTTCAATCTGACCATAAGCCGTGTCCTGACGCAGTTCCACCTCTCCCAGACGCACCGATTCCAGCAAAGCAGCAAAATACACGGTTTTTTCGCCCCAGTCTCTGGTGATGATGGCCTCGAAGAAGAAGTTCCGCAGGTTTTTGACAAAAGCCAGGATGGCCTTGCGGGCATCTTCCAGGGTCAGGCGGTCTTTCACGATATGGGCAGCCTGCACCTCTCTGACCGCGCTTTTTGCTGCAGCCAGCAACTGGGTCAGCACCAGTTTTTCACGGGGCTTTTTGCGTTCATAAGGCAAGTCCAGCCCTTTGGCTGCAATGATGTGGTTTCTGCCTTTGCGTTTTTCAGCCAGGAAGCGCACCAGGGCGTCCAGTTCCTGCAAAGCCTGCACACTGCTCATCATGTCCTGGGGGTAGTCCTCGAAGTCCTCTCCAGCGTCTTCTGGTTCCTCTTTGGAGATGCGGGGAAGCAGCAAAGAGGTTTTTAACGCAACCACTGCTGCAAGCTGGGGCAGGGCTTCACTGGCCACCTCGGCATCCAGGGCACGCAAAGTGTAGAAACGGTTCAAAACCGCTTGTGTGATGGTGGAAAGGGGAACCTCTGAGGGAAGCAGGCGCTCCTGTTTGAGCGCCTGCAGGAGGTCCAGCAAACCACCCGAAAACCCGGGGAAGGAAAGCTGCAGGGGTTCCATCAAGGGTTGAGCAAGCCGAGCCTGTCGCGCACTTCCTGCATGGTCTGCTGGGCAATTTCCCGTGCTTCCCGTGCACCCCGATGCAGTGCATCTTTCACGGTGTCTGGGCTGTTGTACAACTCCTGTGCACGCTGCTGAATGGGCACCAGGGTCTGCTCAACGCCTTTCATCAGCAGTTTTTTGCAGTCAATGCAGCCAATGCCTGCAGAGCGGCAGCCTGCATCCACAATCTGGATGGTTTCCAGATCGCTGAACAGCTTGTGGTAATCGAAAATCAGGCACACTTCTGGATTCCCAGGATCGGTGCGGCGCACGCGGGCAGGGTCAGTTGGGGCCACACGCAGTTTCTGCCAGATGGAATCAATCTCCTCCAGCACCCCCAGGGTGTTCCCTTTGGATTTGGACATTTTGCCCTGTCCATCTACACCGGGAACGCGCAGGGCGTCTTTGTTGTGTACGGCCAGAGGCTCAGGGAACATTTCCCCAAAACGGTGGTTGAACCGCCGGGCAATTTCGCGGGTCAGTTCGATGTGCTGCACCTGGTCCTCGCCCACTGGCACGGTGTTGGCCTTGTAGAGCAGGATGTCTGCAGCCATCAGGGTGGGGTACATCAGAAGGCCTGCCAGAACGCTGTGCTGGCTGGATTTGTCTTTGAACTGGGTCATGCGCTCCAGGTCCCCCAGTGGTGTCTGGGTGGCAAACACCCAGCCCAGCTCGGTATGCTCTCGCACATCGCTCTGTGCGAACAGAATCACCTTGTTGGGGTCCAGGCCCGCAGCCATGTTGACGAGGGCAGCGTCAAAGGTGCGTTTCCTCAGGAGTTCAGGTTCATGGGGAATGGTGATGGCGTGGTGGTCCACAATGCAGTAAATGGAATTCTTGCCCAGTTCCTCGCCCAGCTTGACGTAGTTGAGGATGGCGCCGAAGTAATTCCCGATGTGGATCTCACCGGTGGGTTGAATGCCAGAGAAAACTCGCTTCACGCACAACAGTATACCCGCGGAATGGGGGTTGCGGTAACCCGATCTGTCTGGGCTTGAGGGACCTGTGTTGCTCTGTGTTTCACTGACAAAGACCTCGCAAAAAAGTTAAGATACCCCAAAAAGGAGGACCAATGAACCGTAAAATACGGGTCTTGATTGCCAAACCCGGCATGGATGGCCATGACCGGGGGGCCAAAATTGTTGCCAGAGCGCTCAGGGATGCAGGCATGGAAGTGGTGTACACAGGACTGAGGCAAACCCCGGAGATGATTGTGGCCACCGCCTTGCAAGAAGATGTGGATGCCATCGGGCTGTCGGTGCTTTCTGGAGCCCACATGCATTTCTTCAGGGAGGTCCGCAAGCTGCTGGAAGAGAAACAGGCCACAGACATCCTGCTGTTTGGAGGGGGCATCATCCCCGACCAGGACCTGGCCAGCCTCGCTGAACTGGGGGTCTCCAAAGTGTTCACCCCTGGAAGCAGCCTGGAAGATCCCATCTCCTGGCTGAATCAGGCGGTCCCAGAACGCTGGGCAGCCCAGGAGCACCTGTGAGTGCCAGAGAAACCATCTGGGGGGAACACACCGAAACCATCGAAAACCGCCTGAAAGCCTTTCATCCTGATTTGCAGCAGTACATCCAGGGCTTTGCTTACGCAGAGGTGTACGAGCGCCCTGGCCTGCCTTTGCATGTCAAAGAGTTGCTGGCCGTGGTGATGCTGGTGTCTCTGGGCAACCCACAGGAACTCAAAACCCATTTCAGAGGTGTGGTGAACGCCGGAGGCACCCTGCAGGACATCGAGGAAGCCTTGCTGTTTGCGGTGCCTTATCTGGGGTTTCCCAGGGTGATTGGGGCTTTTGAAGTGCTCAGAAGCATGCAAAAATGACCTGAGCAAACGACCAAAATGCAACAAAAATGCAGCTCCAGACAGATGCTGGAGCTGCATTTTTCTGCAAAGGGTTTTTAGAGTTTGTAGGTGAGGCCCAGACGTGCGCCACCAAAGCTGCCGCCACCGATCACGTAGTTGTAGAAACCTTCCACAAACAGGCCAAACTGGCTGTCGAAAGCATAGTTGGCACCCAGCACAGCGCCCACTTTGAAGGCACCTGCGCCTGCTCCACCCACAAAGCCCAGGCTGGGACCCACATAAACATTGAGGGCATCAGAAGGAACGTTGTAAAGGGCATCGGCATTGAAGGAGAATCCAGTCACGCCAGCAGTGCGGGTCACATCGGCACCAATGCGGGCAGTCACAGCATTGCCGCCCAGTTCGGTCACGTTGAAAGCCACGCCCAGGTTCACACCAAAACCACCAGGGGCAAAGTATGTGCCGCCCACGTTGAGGGTCTGTGCCTGTGCAGCACCACCGAGAACCAATCCGAGACCAAGAACAACAAGTGCTTTTTTCATGTCAAACAACCTCCTCTATGACGGACAGTTCTGTGTATTTACAGCACTGTCACTTTACTGTTTACTGTCACTTTATGACTCTGTAACGACTGTTACTATAGCACCCTGATCTTCATCTTTTAAAGTCAAGGGAGACAGGAAACAAACCCTGGATCTCATGAGATCCAGTTTCCTCAAATCGTATATACATCTACAACATCATGCTCTGGCTCAAAGTGTTTACAGGGCATCATGTTGTCAAGCCAGGTGCTTAGAAGTAATAACTCAGACCCAGACGGAATCCCACACCATTCAGGTTGTTCCATTTGCCTTCAGCAAACACATCAAAGGCATCTGTCACAGGGTAAGCAAAGCCTCCAACGCCACCAAAGAGGAAACCGGTGCTTCCTCCCGCAATGCCCACACCCAGCGAGGGACCAAAGTAGAGGTTCACATCATCCGTCACATAAAGGTTGGCCAGCACATCGGCCTGAACAGCAAAACCTCTGGTGGTGATGTCTCCGATCAAACGTGCATCCAGGCTCAGATCATCAAAAGCCACCAGTCCCTTGGCCGTGAGACCCACACTGCCGCCCACGGGAAGCCCCTGAAAGGCCAGATTCGCGGAGTAATCCTGAGCGCATGCCATGCCGAGAAGAAGCCCTGCCCCGAGAATGAGAGTGGTTTTTTTCATGTGTTGTGCCTCCACGATCATTCTACATAGCTTCTCAGATCTGTCCAGATGGTCCATCAGCAGAGACTCAGGTGTCAAAGCTCTCCAGTCCAGATCAACACATCCCGTCCGCGTTTGCGGAAACCCAGATCCTGATAGACCTGGTGGGAACTGAGGCCGGGCTCCAGGTCTGGCTGGGTGATCAGGTACAGGGCAATCACATCTCCACGGCGTCGGCACTCTGCCACCACAGCTTCCAGCAAAGCCGGGTAAACCTCTGGAGCTCCTGACTGGGTGTGCAGTTCTTCAATGGTGGCCCGCCAGCCCAGACGGGCAGGCCGGGCCTGGTAGGTCACATGCACAAAACCCAGCAGTGGGCTGTCTGAAGCAGCACCGTCTTGCTGGGCAATGTACACGCTGCTGTCATCGTCGGTGAGGGTCTGAAACCACAATTCTTCCAGCAATTCAGGGTTGTGAACGGCTGGAGCACCTTCCCAGGCCAGGCACAACTCGGTGAGTTTCAGGCTGTCTTTGCGGTTGGCAAGTCGGATTTGCATGGGGTGTCAGAGGTGCACCAGAATGCGCCCACAGGACGTGCATTTGACCGCCGGTATTTTTCTGGCTTTGGCCTGCTGCTGGATGGTGACAGGCAATTGCATGTTGCATCCGCTGCAACGGCTGTTCTGAATGGCCACCACAGCCAGCCCCTTGCGGGCCTTGCGAATCATTTCGTATTCCTTGACCTGGCGGGCATCGATGGTCTTGATCAGCTCATTGCGTTTGGCCAGCTTCTCAGAATGCTCGTCCCGGAGGGCCTGAATGCGGTTTTCATCCATGGCTTCCAGTTCCACCAGCCGGGGGGAAAGTCTGTCTTCCTGTTCTTCCAGGTCGTTCCACTGCGCCCTGAGTTTTTCTGCCCGCTCGTACAGGGGGGCCAGGGCTTCTTCCAGATCGGTCACCCGATCCGAAAGCTGCTGGATCTGGTTTTCATATTGCACCTGGGTGCGGGCATCAAAAGCATTTTTCTGCTGTTCTTCCCGAGATTTTCCCAGTTTCTGGCGGTAGTCTTCCAGTTCCAGTTCATTCAACTGGATTTCCCGGCGGGTTTCCTGCTGGCGGGTCCGGCAGTGCTCCTGCTGCTCGTTCAGTTCCTCCCGCTCGCTGCGTGCGCTGGCGAGATCGCCTGGAATGCGCGTTTCGTCGCTCTTTAAACGATCCAGCTCCAGGTCCATCTGTTGAATGACGTAGAGCGTTTCTAGCATCGAAGAAGCATTCATCTGTTCCAGTTTACACCGTGGGTGGAGGGTCTGTATCAGAGGGGTTGTGGGCTCTGGGCTGAGGGGCCACCTCCTCCACCCCAATCCTGGGGCAAAAAGTGTTCATCAGGCAACCCGGACAGTTGGGTTTGCGTGCAAAACACACCCTTCTTCCGTGCAAAATGATGGAATGGTGCAGGAAGATCCACTCTTTTTTGGGAAAGACCTGCATGAGGTCCTGTTCCACCTTGTCGGGGTTCATGTGCTCTGAAAGCCCAAGCCTTCTGGACAGCCTGCCCACATGGGTGTCCACGGCAATGGCAGGCATGCCATACACGTTGGAGAGCACCACATTGGCGGTTTTTCGGCCTGCACCCGGCAAAGCAATGATGGCCTCAAAATCATTGGGCACCTGACCCTCATGGCGTTCCAGCAACAACTGGGACAGGCGCACCACATTGCGGGCCTTGTTGTAGTGGAAGTTGACATTTTTCATGTAAGATTCCACTTCTTCTGGAGAGGCCTGAGACATGCTCAGGGCATCCGGGTACACCTGAAACAGTTTTTCTGTGGCGATGTTGACGCTTTTGTCGGTGGCCTGCGCAGACATCACCACCGCCACCAGCAATTGAAAGGGGCTGCCATATTCCAGTTCGGTTGTGGCAGCTGGATAGAGGGTTTTCATGGATTGCAGGACTTTTCTGGCCCGACTTTTCCTGGCTTTCAGAAGACCTGATCCAGCATCAGAATCTGTTTTCAGAGGGTGTGTTTTCAGAGGGGAAGGCATGTCCGAAATCATACCCAAAGTGTTGCTTCAGGACTCCAGCAAAACCTGCAAAAAACACCCCACCTGCCGGGTGGGGTGCTGAACATTCAGGAAATGCAGGAGAAGAAATTGAGGGGTGGGGCTAGGCCCGACTGACCAGTCGCCGGAAAAGGCTGCCCAGACCCATTCTGGGTTTGGCTTCCACCATTTCTGGAACAACAGCAGGCTCAGGTTCGGGTTCTGGAGGCAGATCTGGAGAAAGCCACAAGCCACCATAGCGACTGATGGCATATCTGGCATTTTTGATGTCTGCTTCCTGAGAGTGGGCTTCCAGGGGATCAACCAGACTCTGCAGCATGGCTTGCAGAGAAACATCTGCGCATTCCCACTTACCAGACTGGTAAGTTGCTTCCTGACCGAATAGTCGAATCTTGGCGGGCATTCTTTCCCCCTTTGACGGTGCATTCCTGATTGGGTTGTACAGAGTGTACTATAGATCAGGTAAA
Organism: Deinococcus roseus; assembly: GCF_014646895.1. Taxonomy (NCBI): domain Bacteria; kingdom Thermotogati; phylum Deinococcota; class Deinococci; order Deinococcales; family Deinococcaceae; genus Deinococcus; species Deinococcus roseus. The sequence continues at coordinate 5,979 of NZ_BMOD01000020.1, read as the reverse complement.
CCACTCAAGGGCTTTTCGTCCCGATCAAAAAGGTTAAACCAGATGTGAAGAAGCAAAAACCGCCCTTTTTGGGCGGCTTGTGGGGGATTTCACCTGCGGATCTCAGGTCAAAAGCGCACATGGACCCCCAAAATGTGAGTTGTTTCAACAGGGGTGACTGGTTTATTCGTAAACCAGAATCCCTGCAGCGGTCAGACGGTCCCGCACCGCTTCGCTGGCCTCCCCCACCACACGGATCACAAAACGGCGGCGTTGAAACTGGTTGCCAGAAGTGGCCACCGAAATGATGTTGGAGGGTTTGATGGCTTCAATGGCCCGGTTCAGGCTTCCCGGAACATCTGGAACATCGATGGTGATGCGCTCTCCCCCTTCTTGCAAGCCCATGATCTGCGTGAAGGCCCTCAGCACATCGGTGATGGTGATCATGCCCACCAGGTTGCCTTCTTTGTCCAGCACGGGCATGCCACCAATTTTATGCTCCTGCAACCTCAGTGCAGCATCTTCCATGAATTCATGGTCAAAAGCCGTCACCACAGGTGAGGCCATCACTTCATCCACAGTCAATTTGGAGAGCAGGTAATTGAGCTCCCAAACCGACAATGTGGTGGCCTTGGAAGGCATGGCATCCTTGAGGTCCTTGTCGGTGACCATGCCAATCAGGGCGTGGTCTTTCACAATGGGCAACCGGCGGAAATGGTGGGCACCCAGCAACTTCAGGGCCTCCAGCACCGGGGTGTCTGGCGAGATCACAATGGGATTTGGAGTCATCCAATCACGTACGAGCATCAGGCATCGCCTCCTTTGATCTGTCCTGTATAACACAATCATGAAAGATGAAGGAGGGGGGGTTCAAGTACATTTGCACTTCATGTTCCTCAAACACCCGTCAAGTATTCTCACAAGCATGAAAGGTTCTAAACTGTTCGCCGTTGCGGCGATTGCTTCTGCGGCCCTGCTCGGCTCTCAATTCAAAGCCCAAAATGCCCCAACCAAGATTGGTCTGGTGGATGTTGATGCTGTTTTTGCTGCTCACCCTGGCTACAAAGACCTCTCTGAACTTGGCACAAAAGCAAATGCTGACATGGAGCAACTCAAAAACACCCTGAAGTTGCCCGAACTGACCACCAAAGCCCAGGCAGCTGGTGCCACCGCCAAGGACAAGCAGGACTACGCCACCGCCAAGACCACCTATGACAACAAAGGCAAGCAGTGGCAAACCCAGATCTCTGCCCTGCAGGAACCCCTGGACAATGATGTCAACTCAGCCATTGCCAGTGTGGCCAAAGCCCAGGGCTTCAGCGTGGTGCTGAGCCGCAATGCCGCTGCCAAGACCGGGCTGGTGATTTACGCCGACGAGCAGGCCACCAACCTGACCGCTGCTGTGCTGAAAGCACTGAAATAATGCGCAAGTCCCTTCTCGCCCTGACCATGCTGCTGGCAGGTCCGGCTCTGGCTGCAACTGCATCCACCAAAATTGGTTTCGTTGATGTGGACAAGGTCAAAGCCCAGCATCCTTCCTACAAGGTGATCAGCCAGCTGGAGAAGGAAACCAGCAAGGCCCTGGACCCCATCCGCCAGAAAATGGTGGATTTGCAAAACAAGGTGGGCAAAAGCAAACCCACTGCTGCCCAGGAAAAACAGTACAAGGACCTGCAAACCCAGTACAACAACACTTTTGAGAAATACCAGAAACAGGTGAAACCCAAACTGGATGCCATGGCCAAAAGCATTGACGATGCCGTCAAAAAAGTGGCCAAAGCCCAGGGGTTCCAGATTGTGATGAGCAAAAATGTTGCTGCTTCTTCGGGTCTGGTGGTTTACGCCGATGAAAAATCCACCGATCTGACAGCTGCCGTCATCAAAGCCCTCAAATAAACCGCAGTCACCTGATGAAGGCGTCCAGACTTCTGGACGCCTTCTTTTGGTTTCCCCTGAGAACCTTTGACAGAAGAACAGGAGGTTGCTGCCTGGGTGGGCGTTTTTTGCAACAGAAGGACTTTTCTGAATTCTCCAGGTTCCAATGGTCAACGCAGCAGGGTTCAGGTGCCATAATGGTCAGCAGCATGAATGCCAAAGATGCCCTTGATGCCCTGGATTACCTGAACATGAATTTGTCGCTGGTGAATGCCGGACTGTTTCTGCTTCAGTTGCTCTGGAGCCTGTTTTTTCTGCGTGCCCCCAGGGTGCCCAGAAGCTTTATGTTCTTCACTTACGCCATGTACCTGCTCACAGGAGCTGCAGTGTTGCTGCACTTCTACACGCTGTCTTCAGGGCATGGGATTCCTTCTGGCCGCTCTGGTGCCCACCTGCGCTATGTGGTCTGCCAGTTGCTGACCGTGGTGGCTGCCCACCTGCTGGGCAGTGGCAAACTGGCCGATCCCAAACTGGGTGTTCGCCTGATGTGGCTGATGGCCCTGTTTGGTCTGGGGGTTTCTTTTGAGGCTTTCAGGGTGTATCTGGTTGGTATGGTTCAATGACCCCCAAAGGGTCAGGCCTGCCAGCAATGCTGCTGCAACACCTCAGGCAGGTGTATGGACCCGAAGTTGAGGTGTTGCAGACCAGCACTTTCACCAGTGGCATGGCCTTTCCCATTCACCGCCTGCTGGTCCAGCACTCTGGAAAAACACTCCCAGTGGTGCTCAAATTCTATCCTGCTGGTTTTGAGGGGCATTTCAGTCGGGAAAGCTGGGCACTGACCCACCTTCCAGAACTGCAGATTGCAGCCCCTATGCTGCTGGGCACATCTCAGCTTCCAGAGGGGAGTGCCGTGGTGATGGAATGGATCGAGGGCCGTCCATTGATGGACCTCTTGCTGCCCGAAGATCACACCCTGGCTTCAAAACGTTTTGTGGACCAGTTGGTGAAAATTCACAGTGTCTCAATCGAAAACCTGGAAATCTCACAGGAAAATTCTGAAAGCGCTTTCGAGGGCCTATGCACAATTTTTGAAAATGATTTTCAAAAATTGCACCAGCCCATCCTGACCTGGACTGCGCAGCGACTGCACAAGCAGACAACTTTTCAGAAAACCCTGCTGCACCGGGATTACCACCCCTGGAATGTGCTGGCAGAGCCTTCAGGGAGGCTGGTGGTGCTGGACTGGGACTGGGGCATCGGCGATCCCCGGGAGGACCTGGGCTGGACCCGCCTGATCCTGCAAAAATCCAACCTGCCTTTGCTGGCAGAGGAATTCACTGATTTGTATTGCCAGCAGGTTCCCGATGCCCGCTGGAACCTGGAGGTTTTTGATGTGCTGGCCCACCTGAGGTGGCTGCAGCTGCTGGAGAAACCCTCTGCCAGAAGCAACATGACCCCAGAAATCCAGCAGTGGATTGAAAAACTGCAACTGGAAACCCAGCAGATGATAGAGCAGATTTCAGGAATCACCATTGCGCTGCACAGGAAAAACCCCTCAGACATCTGAGGGGTTTCAGGGACAACAGGTTTGATTTGAGAAGGTTTGATTTGAGAAGGTTTACTTGAGGTAGGTCAGTCCGCTGCGGTCCACCACTTTGCCCGGAGCGGGAGTGAGGCTGGTCGAGAGCACGTAAACCCTCAGGTTGCCTTTGCCTGCTGCATTGATGGAGAGGGTGCCACCCGTCACGGTTCTGACATCTCCAGTGACTGCATCGGTGTAGGTCCCGTTGGGAATTCCAGTGAAAGTGGCATCTCCAGACACCGACACCAGAGCGAAACTGTCCACAGTGCTGCTGGTGAAGCGGCGCTTGAAGGCCATGCCTCCGCCAGAGACCCCTTCCAGGCTGTACTGGCCTTTTTGCAGCGCAGGGATGGCCCGTCTGATCAGGTTCAGCTGACGGATGTGCTGGGCCAAGGGGTGCTCCAGGGTGGTGGCCAGGTTGCCAGTGGCCCCACTGTACTTGCCGAATCCACTCACGCTCACCGAACCGGTGATGTTGTTTCCGAAGTAAGCCCGTCCAGTCTGCTCGAGGGGTTTGTTGGGGCCCACATCAATGACCATGCCTTTTTTGAATTCAATTTCAGAACCATAGTACAGGGTGGGGATGCCCCGGAAGGTGAACATCAGGCTGAGGTTCTCGGCCCAGACATCCTGACCCAGAGAAAAGCGCTGGTTCTCAGGGGCACCGTCTGGAGCGTAATCGTGGCTGTCCACGTAAGTCACGTTCCAGGTGGCATCGGCGTAATACTGGTCTCCCCCGGTGGCCACACCAAAGGCGTCTCTGGCATTGGCAAAGTTCCAGTGCATCGGGAAGTCGATCACATCCAGACCACCACGCAGTGCAGAATTGACTGCACGGTAGCTGTTGCCATTCAGCAGGTGGTTGCTGCTGGTGGGCTGGGTGGAAACGTTGAGGTTGTCGTCCCATTGCTGCTTGACGGCAGCTTCATTGACGGTACGGTCGGTGCTGCTCCAGGGGTAACTCTTGTTTTCAGCCCAGGTGTAGAAGGGGGTGGACACTGCAGGAATGCCACTGTTCCAGACCTGACGGTAGCGGGTGGCCACTTCTCCAAACATGTAGAAGTTCTGGCCGCCTCTGGCTTTGAAGGCCGGGTTGAACACCTTGTTGAAGGTCAGTCGGGAGATGTGCTTGACGGTGTCCACCCGGAAGGCATCCACACCCATGTCGATGTATTTGTTGTAGGCATCGATCAGGTAGTTGTAGGTGGTGGGGTTCTCGGTGTTGAGGTCCACAGCGTCTCCGGCAATCTGGCCGGTCTGCACGGTGTAGCTTTCCCAGGACAGGGATTTCTCGTGGTGGTAGAGGAAATTGGTGTCCTTGTTGTCTTCTTTCATGGCCGTCAGACGGGCCTGGTACTGTGCAGAGGGGGTCAGGGTGCTGTAATTGGAGGGCAGCAGACCCACAGGCGCAATGTTCAGCAGGTTGGCAGCAGTGTCGGCTTTGGTGGGGTCTTTCTTGAACAGCGGATAGAGGTTCTCCTCCCCGAAGTTCCCGGTGTGGTTGAAGACCACGTCTTGCACAATTTTCATGCCCTTGGCATGCACAGCGTCAATCAGGGTCTGGTAGCTGATCCCCTGAGACAGGTAGCGGGGGTCCACTTCCTTGAAGTTGCTGGCATGGTAGCCGTGGTAGTCATAACCGGAAATGTTCTTGACCACCGGGGTGATCCAGATGGCAGAGAAGCCCAGCGCCTTGATGTAATCCAGCTTGTCGATCAGGCCCTTGAAATCCCCCCTCCAGCAGGGATCTCCCACGTTCCCAGCGGTGCCATCGTCCCAACAGGCAACGTTGTTGGAGGTGTCTCCATCGTTGAAGCGGGTGGTCATCACAAAGTAGATGGACTCTTCACGGAAATCGGTGCGGGCAGCCTGTTGCAGCGGCACACCAGAAGCGGTGATTCCGCTGGATTCGGTTCCTGCACTGTTGACGGCCACCACTTTGAAGTTGTAGGTGCTGCCTGCAGTCAGACCACTGACGGTGAATCCAGTTGCCGTTTTGTCCAGGGGGGTCTGGGTCACCAGGGTGTAATTGGTTTCGCTGCTGAGCTTGCGGTACACCTTGTAGCCCGTGACCTGACAGTCGGCACTTGCCGTCCAGCTGAGGCTGATGCTGCCAGGACCAGCCGTTCCAGTGAGGGCAGAGGGGTTGCCCACAGGACCTGTGGTGCAGGCAGGTGGGGTTGAAGTGACCACCACGCCCGTGGATTCCGTGGTGCCATCGGTGCTGCTGATTTTGAAGTTGTAGGTGGTGCCCCCGGTCAGACCGGTGGAGGTGTAAGTGTTGGCAGTGGCTCCCAGGGTGGTTTGCAGGGTGTAATTGGTTTCGGCGCTGGTCTTGCGGTACACCTTGATGCCAGACACCCGGCAATCTGCAGGAGCGGTCCAGCTCAGGGCCACCTGTCCGGTGGTGGCGGTTCCGGTCGCTCCAGTGGGGTTGACCAGTGCTCCAGTGGGCAAAGCAGGGGCGGAAACCCAGGTGCCAGTGTTGCCGTCATACCAGCCGTCTGCCGTGCGACCCGTCAGATCCGGCGTCTTCACTG